>CAYOOS010000048.1:0-15745 GCA_964405585.1 uncultured Acidobacteriaceae bacterium
TTCCTGGTTAACGTGCACCGGCGCCGCGCTTCCCGGTTCGACACTCAGATGAATGTCCACGTGCCCGCGATGAATGCGTTCACGCACGGTCTGCCGCAATCGAATCTCGTAAGGCTCCAGCGATTCCGGCAAGCGCAGCTTCACATCCAGGAACCGGTGGTTGACGCTTTTCACGCTGACGCGGATGAGCCAGCCCTGGTGCTCGCCGCGCACCGTGGCATACCCGGTCATGGACCGGCATTCGAGTTTCGGTGTCACGGGTGTTGCGGCGTGTGTGGTGCTTTGTGCGCTCATGCCTTATTTCTCGAATCCATTTGATTTAGGTTCGGCAGTTCCACGGGAGCCAGCACCACTTCTTCCGCGAATTGCAGTTCGTGCAAACGCGCGTAGCTGCCGCCCTTCGCCAGAAGCTCCGCGTGCGTCCCGCTCTCCCGGATGGAGCCGTCTTCCAATACCAGAATCTTATCGGCTTTGCGCACCGTTCCCAAGCGGTGCGCGATCACAAATGCAGTCCGGCCCACCATCAGGTTGCCCAACGCCTTTTGCACGTACTGTTCCGACTCCGAGTCCAGTTCCGACGTGGCCTCATCCAGAATGAGAATCGGCGAATTCTTCAGGATGGCGCGCGCAATGGCGATCCGCTGCCGCTGCCCGCCGCTCAGCCGCGTGCCGCGCTCGCCGATGACCGTATCGTACCCCTGCGGCAGCTCGTTGATGAAATCGTGAGCCAGCGCCGCCTGCGCCGCTTCGATGACGCGTTCGCGCGGCACGTCGCCCATTCCATAGCAAATGTTGTTGACCACAGTGTCGTGGAACAGGATGTTTTCCTGCGTCACCATGGCGATCTGGTTGCGCAACGATCTCAGGTTCATCTCCCGAATGTCCGTTCCATCAATCCGAACGCTCCCGGAAGTCACTTCATGGAATCGCGGAATCAGGTTTACCAGCGTAGTTTTCCCTGCGCCGCTGGATCCAACCACCGCAATCACTTCTCCCTTGTTGGCCGTAAAGTCCACGTGCTGAAGGACCGGAGTGTTTTCCGAATCATAGGCGAAAGCCACTTTGTCGAATACGATTTCGCGCGAAAGCCCGTCCAGGATGATTCCGCCCTTCTGGTCGATCACTTCCTCTTCGCGATCCAGGTAAGCGAACACCTGTGTGCTAGCCCCCTGCGCCGCCTGGAATTGCTGGTACACGTAACCCATGCGCTTCAACGGCATGTAAGCGTTGAACATCACATACAGGAACGAAATGAACCCGCCCAACGTGATCAACTGGTGTTGAATCTGATTGCGGGCATACAAGATCAGCAGCGGAATCACCACCGCACTCACCAGATCCATCAGCGGCGACGTAATCACCACGGCGCGCACCCAGCGCATATTTTCTTTCAGCAGCCGCCGCGCCACCTCGCGAAATTTCTTGAGTTCAAAGTCCTCCATGCCAAATGCCTTTACGACGCGGTTTCCGCTCACCGTTTCTTCCAGGATCTGGCTCAAATCACTCAGTCGCGTCTGGCTCTTCTCCGCCGAAACCCGGATCTTTTTCCCCAGCTTGTTTACCGGGAACACCACCACCGGCAAGAGCACCGAGGTGGCCAGCGCCAGCTTCCAATTCAGGATCAGCATGGCGGCCACGAAAGCAACGAACGTAAAACTCTTCATGAATAAATCAGCCATGTAATCGCTGAGCGCGAACCGCACGCGGTCCACGTCATTAATCGCCACGGAAATAATCCGCCCCGTGGGGTTATGCTGAAAGAAGCCCATCGGCTGGCGAATCACTTTCCCATAGAAGGCATTGCGAAGGTCGCGCGTGGCCGCCAATCCCACGTACTGGATTTCCGTGAGTCCCAGGTATTCGGCGATGGCCTTGCTGACAAAAAGGAACAGAATCGTGAACGCAAACATCGTCCAGACGTTGTGGATGCTCGAGGGGAAAAACTTGTTCAGGTAAATGACGTGCCCGTTCCAAGGCAACGTCACCAGGGGCAAGCTCGATCCGAATTTCTCCGGATGTAATACATAGTCCACGGCAGGCCGCACCATGAACCCAATCATGGCTTCGGCCACAGCCACAAACGCGACCAGAATCACACCAATCGCCAGGCGCACGCCGTACGGCTTGGTGTAATTCATCAATCGCTTCAATTGTGGTGAAAAAAGTGAACCCACTCCCCGACTCCTGAACCCCTTGGCTTAAGTTGTCTTAACCCCTCTTGGTACGCTATTCGGCAGTAGCGCGGCATGTCAAGTTTTCGGGGCAGCGTTTCTCCGTCTATTTCCGCTTCCGGAGATCGCCCGGCGCTAGCGCGCAAAGAGCGAGGCATACTCCGCGCCCCATCCAGTTATTACCGCGTTTGGCGAATTGCGTCCTATTTTCAACTACCCGTTTTACAACTTTTTACAATCCTTTGCATTTGCTTGACACATCGACCTTTAGAGGTCTTTATAGTCTCCCTAGGATGTGCAGTACCTGGATCAGTCGGAGAAACCTAAAATGTCCAAGAAGTGGCGATTGACGGACCGCACGCGGACGCTCCTCACCTTGGAGTTGGCCATCGTCCTCCCCGCCGCGGCGCTGATGGCCTTCAGCATCTGGAACCTAAAGCATATTCAGCGAGACCAGGCCATCGAAGCCGCCATCCAGCGCGACTTTGCTTATATCCTGAAGATTGCCGAGAAGCACAGTTGGGAAAAGGCCAACGACATACTCGAGCCGGTTCGCAAAGAGTTCCCGAATCCCGACGATGGCTCCAAAATCAATGTCCAACTCGACCGCATTCTTTCCGAGCATCCCGAGTTCACTTACGCGGTTCTCTACGATAAGAAGAGCGGTCTCACGGTAAACCGCATGCAGCCGGGCCGCGAGCATGATGGCGACTTCTGCATGCGCACACAGGAGACTATCAAGTCCTTTGAGAGCTGGCTACCTGTGGACGCACCTACAATGGCAGAGCATCTCAGAATGGCGGCCGAGAAGGGAGATCCATCACCTGAATTCATGGCTGGCTGGATGCTCGCGGGCAACCAGCGCACGTACTGGGATATCGCCTATTTCATTCCCCGCGATGTTCCAAAAGATCAGGTAAGCCTGGGCATCGTTTCTTTCGACGAGGACTATCTGCAGAAGAGCTTTTTCCCCGCGATCATCAAAGATGTACTGAACAGCAAGAGTGCCATGCTGAAAGCCGATGCAAATCCGCCGGCAATAATGATCCATGCTTCGAAGAGTTCAACGCCCTTGGTCGTTTCTGCAAACTGGGACGGTGGCAAGCCCGAAGTGGAGCGCCCCTTCGAGGGAATTTTTCAAGGCATGGTTTGGTCCATTAAGTTTCCTGGCACCACCATTGCCGACATCGGAGCAAAATTCGTCCGGTACAATTATACCGTCCTCGGCGCGCTGTCCCTGCTGATGATTGGCGGGATATTTCTCACCTACCGCAACGTTTACAGGGAAATGAATCTTGCACGGCTGAAATCCGATTTCGTCGCCAACGTGTCGCATGAATTGCGCACGCCCCTGGCGCTGATTCGTCTCTATGCCGAGACGTTGGAGCTTGGGCGCATCACCGCAAAGGAAAAATACCAGGATTATTTCCGCATCATTCGCGAGGAGAGTGAACGGCTAACGGCTCTCATCAACAATATCCTCGACTTTTCCCGCATCGAGGCCGGCCGCAAGGAATATGAGTTTAAGGAAACCAATCTCTCCGATCTTGTTTGCTCCACACTCGATTCGTACCGCTTCCAGATCGAACAAAACGGTTTTGCCTTCGAGGAAAACATCTCTCGCGATATTCCACCGGTCAGTGTGGACCGCGAAGCCATTGCCCGTTCGTTGCTCAATCTGGTGAACAACGCCCTGAAATACTCCAAGGACCAGAAATTCATCGGTGTCAGTCTGTACCGCGCGAACGGTTCCGTGAAACTGGAAGTTCGCGATCATGGCATCGGCATCCCGCCGGCCGAGCAGGAGAAGATCTTCGAGAAGTTTTATCGCTGTGGCGATCCCTTGGTGCACAACATCAAGGGCTCGGGCCTGGGCCTGTCGCTCGTTCGCCATATTGTTCGCGCGCACGGCGGCGACGTGCAGGTTGAAAGCACCCCGGAGAAAGGAAGTAAATTCACGATTGCGCTGCCGCTAGATCCTTCTTCAAGGGCCGGGGCCGCAATCGCATGAGGGCTACGGGGTGTGCGGTGGCATCATGTTCCTGAGGAGCCTAAGGGAGAGTTCATGAGTTCAAGCAAAATTCTGATCGTTGAGGATGAGCCAAATATGGTGGCCGGTCTGCGTGACAATTTCGAATACGAGGGCTTTCAGGTGATTACCGCGCTCGACGGCGTGGAAGGGCTGGAGCGCGCGCTCAAGGATTCTCCGGACCTGGTCGTTCTCGACGTCATGATGCCGCGCATGAGCGGCCTGGATGTCTGCAAACAGCTCAAGGCCAAGCGCCCTTCGATCCCCATCATCATGCTTACCGCGCGCGGCCAGGAAGTGGATAAGGTTGTTGGCCTCGAACTGGGCGCCGATGACTACGTCACCAAGCCCTTCTCCATTCGCGAACTCCTCGCTCGCGTCAAGGCCGTTCTGCGAAGGGCTCACACCCTTCCGAAAGACCAGGACAGTTACATCTTTGGCGACGTCGAGGTCAATCTGCGCAGCTACCAAGTCATTCGCGGGGGACAGCGCGTCGAGTTCTCTGGCAAGGAGTTTGATCTGCTCAAGCACTTTCTCTGTCATTCCGGAGAAACGCTGAGCCGCGATCGCCTTCTCGACGAGGTTTGGGGATACGAAAATTTCCCGACTACCCGCACCGTGGATGCCCATATTGTTCGCATTCGCCAGAAGCTCGAACCCATCCCCGAGGAGCCTCGTTACTTTTTGACGGTCCACGGAGTGGGTTACAAATTCGTAGGATGACTCGATCATGACGGCCTTAACCGAAAGAATGCTGGACATACGGCGATCCGCTCTCGGCAACCACCCGGCGCAAGAAGCCGCAAGCTTGCACGACGATGTGTCTTTTCAAGCTTTGCATGCAACCGGAGGAAACTTCAGGGACAACGTGCAGTTCCTCACGGACGAACTCGAAGCGCTCCGCCGCGATCATGCGAAAGTACAACAGGCCATCTTTGAAGCCGCTCAGGTGCAACGCCGCCTCTGCGCCCCGCGCGAATGCGCTTGGCGCGATTTCGAGATCGCCGGAGAAATTTTCCCGGTCCGCCATCTCTCTGGAGATTTCTTCAAAGTGATGGAACTTGGCTCCGCCCTTGGCGTGGTCCTCGGCGACATCGCTGGTAAAGGATTAACCGCGGGAATTTGGCAGACTCATCTGATGGGCATAATCCAACGCTCTGCGCGGAACCATGCCAACCCTGCCGATGCCGTCGCCGAAGTGAACAACGAGCTGTGCCGCGACGACGTTACGCCCCCTTTGACCGCGCTCTTTTACGCGCGCATCGATCCGCAGTCAAACGAGCTCGTCTACTGCAATGCTGGTCTGCCGGCTCCGCTGCTCCTACCGGCCAATAAGACTCTTGAACCCCTCGTGCAAGGTGGTCCAATGCTTGGAGCCATGAAAAACGCTTCATTTCAAACCGGAACGGTCTCGCTCAGTCCGGCCGACATGCTGATCATTTACTCCGATGGCGTAACGGAATGCCGCAATTGCGAGGACGACGAATTCGAAGTCGACCGCCTCGCCGCTGCCGCCAGAAGTGTCCACCGCGTCAGCGCCAGCAAAGCCCTGTTCTCGCTGCTGGGAACCGTCCTCGATTTCGCGGACTCATGCACACCCCACGATGACATGACGCTTTTGGTTGTTCGCCGTCGCGACGCGACTAAAAGCGGGCGCTCCCGTGCGCGCAACAAAGATTTTTCGGCTCCTCCCCGGCGGCAGGCTTCGGTTTCGCGGCCGAAGAACTCCGCCCTGGAAGGGCAAGGTTCCACCTAGCTGAACGCTGTGCACGCACGATGGTCCACACTTTGTCTTGCGTGGATCCAGAGCTAGACGTGTGCCCAGCTTCATCGGCAAAGGAGCAGCTATGGCAACTCGATCCGCCACAGTATTTCTCGAAGGCGCCGGACTAGACGCCGCCTTCAATCAAGCTCTGCACGCTTGCCCTGAGGTCTTGGCCTCAATCTATACCGCTCACTATCCCCACGTCTTGCAGGTCTGCCGCCGGTTCTTTCGCCGGCCGGAAGACGCGGAGGATGCCGCGTCGGAAGTTTTCTTAAAACTGCACACGGTCCTGGACACAAAAGATTCCGAGAATCCCTTCCGCCCTTGGGTGTGTCAGGTGGCAGGCCGGCATTGCATTGATATCTTGCGCCGCCGAAAGCGCGAAAAATGCTCGACCGTCGCCGGAGATGATTTGTGCGCTGTCCCGGACAAGTCCACTCCATCTCCTCTCTCCCAAGTCTTGCAAAAGGAAACAAAACGCCTTTTGCGCGAACAATTGGATAGCCTGCCGGATTATTACAAAGTTCCGCTGGTGCTCCGCTATTACAAGCGCATGAGCTACTCGGAGATTGCCCGCAAGCTCAACCGCCGCCTCCCAACGGTTAGGACCATAATCTTCCGCGCCAAAAATCGGCTGCGCCGCAATTTGGGGCACTTGGCCACTAGGCAATCGCCCGGCTCCTCAACCGTATTCCCTGGCATAAGCTCAAACGGCTTGTCGCTTTTTGACCCCAAGCACCTTCCGATGGCAGAGGCTCGCGACCAGTAATGGGTGCTGGTGGCGCTCAACATGAACCTCCATGTACAGGATGTACAGCGCTAGGCTATCCTGTTTTCCGAGGAGAACATGAGCCGACAGCCGATCATCCGCACCATATCGCAACTGCTATTTGCAATCCTTCTCTCACTTCCCGCCCTGGCCCAACAGACCGCTCCTTCCATCCCTTCCACCGGCTTCCCCGGGCTGGATGAGTATCGGACGTCGCGGATTTCAATCTACACAGACGATTTCGGCCAACTGGCACGCTATCGGGAGGCCAACGCCGCGCTCGCGCCGCCGGCGGCGGGCGAAAGCCGAGTCGTATTTATTGGCGACTCCATTACCGACTACTGGAAGTTACCAGACTATTTTCCTGGCAAGCCTTATATCAACCGCGGCATCGATGGGCAGTCCACGCCGGAGATGCTGGTGCGTTTCCGCCAGGATGTGATTGATCTGCACCCCAAAGTGTTAGTCGTGCTCGCGGGAACCAACGACATCGCTGGCGTCACCGGCCCCACGCGTAACGAAGACATCGAGGCCAACTACGCTTCCATGGCCGAGCTGGCGCGCGCGCACGGCATCCGGGTGGTGTTTGCGTCCATCCTCCCCGCGCACAACTACACGCACGATGCTGAGGAGTCTTTTGCGCTTCGTCCGCGCAATCGCATCTTGGCGCTGAACAAGTGGCTTAAAGACTACTGCGCGAAGAACCGCTTCGTGTATCTCGACTACTTCAGTGCAGTGGTAGACGAGCGAGGCATGCTGAAGCGCAATCTGTCTGACGATGGGCTGCATCCCACTGATGCTGGATACAAAATCATGGCGTCCCTGGCGGAGAAGGCCATTCAGAAGGCGCTCGCCGAAAACCCAGCCCGGTAAGCTGCATGCTGCTATTTCTGGCGAGTCCCCAGAGAAGAGTCGAGCGGCGATGAGAACAGAATTGCTGCGATTCAACGGCGCTGTCGAGCGGGACCCCGCCATCGAGGCGTGGATGAAAAAGCACCCAGGCGAATTGGGAGCCATCGCGCGTCAGTGGTTTGAGGTAATGCGAAAGTGCGGGGACGAAGTCCGGGAGCTTTTGCAGGACGGCTGCCCGGTCGCCTGCTTAGGAGATGCGCCCTTCGGCTACGTGAATGTCTTCACCTCGCACGTAAACGTGGGGTTCTTTCACGGCGCGGAGCTCCCGGATCCGGCGCGCTTGTTGCAAGGCACCGGCAAGTTCATGCGTCACGTGAAACTGAAACCGGGAGAGGCCACAGACGTCGCAGCACTAAACAGGCTCATCGCTATGGCGTACTCGGATATAAAAGCGCGCGTCGAAAATGGCTAGCCGCTTATTGCGTACTTAGTGTTCTCTTCGGAAACTAGCCCAGTAATGTGGCCAGGTGGGAATACGCAATTAGAGTTTAATTTTACTTATCAATGTCGCGATGCACCACCCGCGTGGCAAATCCCCGCTTCTCCAGCGACTTCTTCATCCATTCCGCCATCATGACCGAGCGGTGTCTTCCCCCCGTGCATCCGAACGCGATCGTCAGGTAGCTCTTCCCCTCTTCGATGTAGTGGGGGATAAGGTAGGTCAGCAGCCCTTGCATGCGGCGCAGGAATTCCCCGGTCTGTGGAAAGGACTGGATGTACCGCCGCACCTTGCTGTCGCGTCCCGTAAACCGCCGCAGTCTTGGCACAAAGTGCGGATTAGGCAGGAAGCGCACATCAAACATCAGGTCCGCATCGGTGGGCACGCCAAACTTGTAGCCGAAACTCACCAGGGAAACGAGCAGCGGCCGCTGCGCTTCCGAGCGGAAGCGCTGATTTACGAATTGCCGCAACTCGTGCACGTTGAATTGCGAAGTGTCTATCACCACGTCCGCCAGTTTGCGGATGGGCTCCATCAGCGCGCGCTCGTGATGCAGGCTTTCGCGTACGCTGTAATCTTTGCCCAGCGGGTGCGGCCGCCGCGTTTCGCTATAACGCCGCAGCAGCGCGTCTTCGTGCGCTTCGATATACACCAGCGTGATGGGGTGATCGCGCCGCAAATGTTTCAGCAATCCCGGCAGCTTTTCCAACTGCAATCCTTCGCGCGCATCCACCAGCAAAGCCGCCCGCCGGTAGTCGTCTTCCCCCGCCGCGTTCAACTCCGCAAAAATCGGAATCAGCTCCACCGGTAGATTATCAACGCAGTTGTATCCCATGTCCTCAAACGCTTTGAGGACCGTGCTTTTCCCCGAGCCGGACAAACCCGTCAGGATGACAAGCTGGCGTCCGGATGCTCGCGAGTTTCGTGTTGTCAGTGTGGTTCGCTTCACGGCAGGCAGGAAATCAGCTTTTCACGCGGCGCTGGTGCGTGCTGGGAATTCTCATATCTTCGCGATACTTCGCCACGGTGCGCCGCGTAACGTGGATTCCGTTGTCTTCCAATTTCTTGGCAATTTGTTCGTCGGTCAGCGGCTTGGCGGTGTCTTCCTCATCGATCATTTTCTTCACCAGGCGTTTCAGAGTCAGCAGCGACATCCCGCCGCCCTCCGGCCCGTTCACCGCTTCGCTGAAAAACGAACGCAACTCAATCACGCCCTGCGGCGTGTGCGCGTACTTGCTGGCCACTGCGCGGCTCACCGTCGAGGGATGCACGCCAACCTCTTCCGCCACTTCCTTGATCATCATCGGCTTCAGCGTGTCGGGGCCTTTGTCCAGAAATTCGCCCTGTCGCGCGATGATGGACTGGCAAACGCGCAGAATGGTGTGCTTCCTCTGCTCGATATTTTTCATCAACTGGATGGCTGCCGTGAACCGCTCCTTCACGTAATTCCGTACTTCCTTGTCCGCGGCGTCGCGTACCAGCAATCTTCGATACGTCGGGCTCAGCCGCAATTGCGGCATGTCGTCTTCATTCAGGAAGACCTGCCACTGGTCATCCACCTTGCGGAAATACACGTCCGGCTCGACCAGCCGCGGTTCTGTTTTGTTATAGCGCAGCCCCGGACGCGGATCGAGTTTCTTGATCGTATCAATGGCGTGCTTCACGATATCCAGCGGCCGGTTCAGCGCTCGCGCAATTTCCTTCAACTGGTTGGACTGCACCTGCTTCAGGTGCTCCGAAACGATTTGTTGCGCCAATGTGTTCTGAGGGTCAAAGGCCTTCAACTGCAGCAGCAGGCACTCCCGCAGGTCCCGTGTCCCCACGCCGATGGGGTCAAACTCCTGCACGACCGCCAGCGCATCCTCCATATCGTCCTGCGTGTACTTGCCGTTCTGCGAAAGCTCTTCCACGGAGGCCATCAGGTAGCCGTTCTCATCCAGGTTCCCGATGATGTTCTCCGCGATTTCCCGCACGGCATCGGTGCAGATGGTCACGCTCAACTGCCAGGCTAGATGGTCGGTTAGTCCCGCGGGCGAGGAAAGGAACTTCTCAAACGAGGGCCGCTCGGAAACTTCGCGTTCTTGCGATTGCCCGCCGTCTCCCCCGGTATCCAGGTACTGGTTGAAAAAGGCGCCGACATCGAACTCGTCGAAGGGATTGGCGTCTTTCTTCTCGGGCACCTTTTCGGTTTCCGCCTTCAGGAATGTCTCGTCGCTGTAGTTGTCGCTGACGGTGGGTTCTTCGGAAAGCTCTTCCAGCACGGGGTTCGCGATCATTTCCTGGTTGATCATCTCGCGAAGTTCCAGGCGGTTCAGCGCCAGCACGCTGACCATCTGCACAAGCCCCGGGGTCAGTATCTGCTTCTGCTGCACCCTGAGGTTAAGTTTGAGTCCCTGCCAGGCCATGGGTTACGTTCTCAGTCCCCGCTCTCGGTACTCCTTCTACATCCCAGTTCTCTGTCCCTAGGATAAACCTAATTCAGGCGGAAGTTGTCTCCAAGATAGACTCGCCGGACTTCCGGGTCGTTGCTCAATACCTCCGGAGTGCCCTTCTTCATGATTCTCCCATGATTCACGATGTAGGCGCGGTCTGTTACGCTGAGAGTTTCCCGCACGTTATGGTCGGTGATGAGCACGCCAATCCCCGAGCGGCTTAACTCCCTAATCAGGTCCTGAAGGTCCTTTACGGTCAGCGGATCAATCCCCGAAAAGGGCTCATCCAGCAGGATGAAACTGGGCTGCAGGGTCAAGGACCGGGCAATTTCCAACCGTCGCCTTTCGCCCCCCGACAGCATGTACGCCTTGCTTTGGCGCACCGTCTCCAGCCCCATCTGGGCCAAAAGCTCTTCCAGACGGTCGCGTTGCTGCTCGGGCGTCAGCGGCAGTGTCTCCAGCACCGCCAAAAGGTTCTCTTCGCTTGTAAGTTGCCGGAAAACCGAGGGTTCCTGCGGCAGGTAGCTGATCCCACTCCGCGCCCTCAGGTACATGGGCAGGTCCGTAATCTCTTCCCCGTTCAACAGCACGCGCCCCGCATCCGGCCGGGCCAGCCCCACAATCATGTAAAAGGTGGTCGTCTTGCCGGCGCCATTTGGACCAAGCAATCCCACTACTTCGCCATTCCCTATTTCGATTTCGACGTTATCAACTACCTTGCGTCCACGGTAGGACTTGCTGAGATCGACGCCTTGGAGTGTGGGCATTCCGCTTCACGCGGGATCGCTTGGCGGTCCCCTTATCTCTGGACTCGATGTTTGGTCAGCACCCGCGAACCATTTCCCGAGTCGACGATGATCGTATCATCCGCTAAAAAGAAGGTCAATTCGCGCCCTTTGGTTATGCCCTGTTCGGGGTCAAAAAGTGTCGGATTTCCACCGCTTAACACGAATTTTTGGTCCGCGGCGGTGTACACGCCCTTGTCGGCCGTCCCTCGCCGCCCTTCCTGTTCCACGATCACCCCTCCAGTGCCCACTGCTCGGCTGATTTGGGAGGCTCCTCCCGCGGTGTTCTCTGCGTGCGTGAAGAACAGATCCAGAAGCGGCCCCCGCATCCGCTGGTCTTCCGATTGCACAACCACGTTGTGCTCCAGGTGCGCGCGGCTCTCTGCGTCCCAATAAGTCAGCGTTGCGCTGAACACATGCCAAAGCGCCGGTGGCTTCTTCGTCGCGGATCCTGCCGCAGGCCCCGCCCCTGGCGTCCCCGTTGCAGCTTCCTGAAACACTCCCCGAACATTTCCCACTGCGTTCATCACCCGCGTCTCTCTCAACAGTTCGATGGAGTCCGCCTCCAGTACAGACGGCCCCTGCCACAGCCGTGCATGTCCCGTGTACAGTGCCCGCCCCGTTTTTGAGTTTGCTTGCAGATGATCGGAGGTAATATTCGCGGGCACCGAGTTAGAGCCCAGATGTACAGTGCCAGTCTGCCCTGAAAATTCCGTTGAGCGCACGCTGCCTTCCGCCTCCACATCTCCCGTTGCCTGGTGAAAGGTGATCTTCGGCGCGCGCGTCTCGCTGCTCGCATCCCACACTACCGCATGACCGGTTAGCACTGCCGTTTGCGACGCCTTGGCGAAGACCGCTTGTTGTGCTTCCCCTGTTCGGTCGCCCTCCTTCAAATGCACGTTCCCCTGCAGATTCATCTGCGACCATCCCCCGTTCGGTTCCAGGGCTGCGCTTCCTTTTGCGCCGCTCGCCGTTTGTGTGGGCCTCCCCTTCAACTCGCGCTCCGTCTGCACTGATCCCGTGGCCGTTAGCAGTCGCGCTTTGGCCGCGTCCCCGAACTCCAGCGCCAGTTTGTCCGCTGACAGCTTCGAGTGCGCCCCCGCTGCATCCACCCATTCCGTTACACCATGCTCGAGCGTCTCGGCATGCTGCAACTGGCTCGCCTTCCCCTCAGGACCTTTCTGGAATGCGAGTTGCAAAGCGTTCGTCCGCAAGTTCCGCGAATTTCCCGTCCGCGCGTCCTTCGTCTGCAGAACGACGTTTCCTCGCAAGATTACCTGCTTCGGTTGATTCACCCGCGGCCACATCTCCATCTCGCCGCGTTCTGCCTGGTACGTTCCGCTCGGCGAACTTCCTTGAACGTTTCCTTCCGCCTCCATGGAGCGGATCCACCGCTCTGGCACCAGATTGCACGTCAGTTTTTCTGCTTTCAGGCTTGTCCTCCCTCGAGCGCCCTGCGACGTCGCCTCTGGAAGTTCTCCCAGTTGCCCCGGTGTCGCCACCAGCGTCTGTGGACGGGATTGCGCATCCAGCATCATCACCAATTCCCCGGCCGTCAGTTGCTGCGGCTCCGTCGTTGCGGTTACTGGACCTTCCATCACCACGGTTCTGGAATTTTTTCCAAACTCCAGGCTGCTCCCGCGCACCACCACTTCCCGCGGCGGCCCTTCCTGCGTTTTCGCCCTGGTCCCTTCGGAAGAGCGGTCTAAGTTCAGTTGCGCATCCTTCACCAGCCGCAGCACGCCCTCCTCGGAGAAGTACACCGCTCCCTGCCCTTCTCCTCTCCCGCCTGGAAATGAAAATGTCACGTGCTCCACGGTCTGGGCGCGGCCTGTGGCCCGTTCAAACGTCACCGCGCTGGTTTTCACTCGCACGATGTTAGGAGCGCCGGAAGATTCTTGCCGGGCGCGCTCGGCCTCCGCGGCGCTTTGCAAATCCATGAGCACTTCGCCGCTGCATTGAATGGCGCCGTCGCCTTTGGAGTAATTGCAGCTATGCGTGTTAATCACATCGTTGCGCTCACCGGTTTTCCCGTACACGGTAATCATCACGTCTTCCAGCAGGCTCACGTCCTGCCCTTTGAAATCCGTGGACTTCGAAGCGTGCACGGTGAAGATGGTGCGGTCCCCTTCTACTTTGGAGAAGGTCAGCCCGATCGATTGCCGTTCTTTGTCTTCGGTCAAAGGCGGCGGGGCATTCTTCTTCTCCACGCGGGCCACCCACTGCCGCTGTACGTAAATTACAAAGGTGATTGCCGCCAGCACAAAAGCCAGCACGGCCGACCACCGCGCGTAACGCGCCGCTTCGCTCCTCTTCATATTTTCAGTTAATCAGAATTTCGTTGAAGCGTACAGTTCGGAAAGCTGGGCCGCCAGGCGGGTGCTTTACTTAGGACTTAAAACTAACAACTTATAACTGTACTCCTCATCCCGCCGCCTCGCTCGTAACCGGCAAGATTCCCATATTCGCCGCGGCCACATTGTCGCGGTTGGTGTTCTTCACCAGGTACATGGCCTCATCGGCCAGGTGCAGCAATCCTTCTTTGGTCTTCGAGTCGATCGGATAAGCCGCCACGCCCACGCTCGGTGTGATGTGTGTATGCAAACCATCCCTGGTGAGCCACACCGTTTCGCGAATGATTTTGTGCAGCCGGCGCGCCACGTTGATGGCGTTTTCCTTCGACGTCTGCGGCAGCAGGATCACGAATTCGTCCCCGCCGTAGCGGAACGCGAAATCAATCAGCCGGCAATTGGTCTTTAGCGCTTCCCCAATTTCCGCCAGCAGCCGCGAGCCCACCAGGTGGCCGTGCGTGTCGTTCACCAGCTTGAAGTGGTCCAGGTCGATGAACACGATGGAGAATTCATAGTTGTAGCGCTGCGAACGGTAAATCTCTGTATCCAGAATGAAGCCCATGTGCCGCGCGTTGTACAGCGACGTGCAGTCATCCTTAATGGTCAGCTCGTGGATGCGCTTCACGTGCCGGGCATTCTCCAGCGCAATTGCCGCGAAGTCCGAAAGCGCTTCCAGCAGTTTCAAATCCTTGGGGTCAAATCCTTCCGGCCCCACACAGTTGATCAATTCAATTACGCCCAGGCAGGTTTCCCGGAATTTCACCGGCACGGCCACGATCGACCGCGTCTCCATCTTCGTCTTTTCGTCCACTTTCCCAAAGAACCGCGTATCCTTCGAGGTGTCCGGCACAATCACCACTTCGCCGTGCTGCGCCACCCATCCAGCAATCCCCACGCCCAGCTTGATGCGCACGTCCTTCAGCGCCTGCGAAGCTTTCCCTACCGCCAGCTCAAAATAGAGTTCCTGCTTCGCCTCGTCCAGCAACAGTAGCGACCAGTTGTCCGGCCGCAGAAACTCGTCAATTTTCTCCATGATCGTCCGCAGCACCTGATCCAGCTGCAAGGACGACGTAAGGGCCTTACCCAATTCCTGGAAAACAGCGATCTCGCCCGCTTCGCGCTGGTCAGAGGGCAGGCCGGCATTTCGCCGCCGTTCCACCGCCGGGAACTGTTTGATTTCCTCTAGGCTCACTCGGGCACGTTTCTCCGGCTGATTTCGCCTCTCGCAGGTTCCATCATCCTCTGAAATCCCGCGAGTTTAGACACCTATTCCCAAACCTATACCTGAATCTTCCAATCTGGGCCAGTATAGACGCCTTGGAAAATCTCGCGCAACCCAGTCGTGGTACAGGCGTGGCCATCTTGCCATCACGGGCGTAGCGTGACGATTTTAAAGCTCCCGAGGTACTTAGGGGAAGCACTTCGCCCCTGAACCTGCTCCGCCTCTCCAAAGCTCCCTCAATCGATGCAATTGCCTGACCTGTCGTGTTGCCGCCTCTCCCCTCTTGGCACTTTTCTCCGCGTGCCATCACCCCGTGCGACCCAATCCATCAACTACAGCCCTCCTGAATTCCCAGCCAATTCTGTGCGCCATCTGCTCTTGGAAAATCTTTCGTTCCCATCAGCATGACCGTTAATCACTACGTTCCAGCACCCTCGTGACGCTTGACTTGGCTGACTCCTGCGTCATACTGGAATCCCCTTCAGTTTTTCTCTCTTGGTCTGCGATTTCCCTCTCTTTTGTCGCTTGCCGGCCAGCGCATTTGTGTCATCAACCCTCGACACTCCCTCTCTTCGCAGGGTCCCGGGCAAGAAAGGCTGCGTAATGATTTCGCCGGACCAGGTGTTGCACGGCTCGTACAATTTCGGCCTCGTGGCTATGTCGGTTCTGCTGGCAGTGCTGGCTTCCTATGCCGCGCTCGACCTCGCCGGCAGAGTGACATCGGCGCGTGGTGGGAGCCGTGGTTTGTGGTTAGGCGGCGGCGCCGTTGCAATGGGAACCGGCATCTGGTCCATGCACTATGTGGGCATGCTCGCTTTCCGCTTGCCTGTCACCGTGCACTACGATTGGCCAACAGTGCTGCTTTCGCTC
>CAYOOS010000049.1:0-15598 GCA_964405585.1 uncultured Acidobacteriaceae bacterium
CCGAAACCGAACATAGCGGCGCGGCGCTCGCGATAGTGGACAGCGATAACGGCTTTACCTACAGCGGCGCCACCTACGGGGCTGGCGTAAACTTCCAAAACAATGGCAACAGCTTCATCCGTCCCGACCAGGTTGGCGATCCCAACAAGGCGGGCCCTGTGGCTGCCAATCCGGGTTGCACAGCCCCCACGCAAATTCACACCACTACGAATTGGTTTAATCCTTGCGCTTTTGCATTCCCTGCCAACGGCGAACTCGGCGATGCTTCGCGCACCCCGCTTTCTGGTCCGGGTTTCGTTAACACAGACTTCTCCGCCATCAAACAGTTCTCTCTTCCCTGGGAGAACATGGGTCTGAATTTCCGTGTGGAGTTCTTCAACCTGTTCAATCATCCCCAATTCGCTCTCCCTGTTCCGGGATCGGGGTATGCAGATATCAATTCCACCGGCTTTGGCGCAATTTCCTCCACCGTCAACAACTCGCGCGTCCTGCAATTCGGACTGAAACTGAACTTTTAGCCCTCTTTGCGGCTAGGGACAAGTTTCAGACCCCGCTTTTCAACTCTTTCCGGCCGCCCTGATCGCCTCAGGGCGGCCTTCTTCTGAGCATCGTATGCGCCGCTGGCCAAAATCCATTGGAAGTCCTGTCTTGGAAAGTCTGCCCTACGCCATTGAATCCTCGCGCGACGTCTTCACCCATCACGACAAGATCGTCGAAGTAGCATCGTGGATGGCCTATGAAGAACTGCCCAAGCCCAATTTCGCGCTTCCTTTCGGCGTCGGTCAGGGCGACGCCAAGGAAGCCATCGATTTCGTAATGGTGGCGAACTCCGTTGATACCGCTTTCACCGATTTTTCGACCCACGAGAAATTCCAGGTGGATTACCTCGATAAACGCTGGTCCGATTCGGAGGCCGAGTTTGCCTGCCTTAAACGCGCCATGGACGACGGCACCCCCGTCCTCGATGGCAACTTCCTCGCGACGATTACCCGCGCGGAACTCGCCAAAATTTTCTCCGGCAATATCGAAATGCCCATGCTCGACGAGAAACTTGCCGTCTTGCACCAGGTCGGCAAAGTGCTCAGCGAAAAATACGCCGGCCGCTTCCACAATTTCGTGCAGTCCTGCTCGCCGTGTCTCTACGACAACGGAAATGGCTTAATCGAACGCCTCGTCGGCGAATTTCCACGTTTCAACGATGTCAGCCTGCTCGAGGGCCACGAAATCAAGTTCTATAAGCTCGCGCAACTCGGCATCTGGATGCTTTACGCCACCCTCCACGCTTCCGGCAAGTTCCGCCTCGATGATCCCGAGAAAATGTCCGCCCTTGCCGATTATATTGTTCCCGTGGCCCTGCGCCTTCACGGCATCACCAGTTATTCGCCGCAACTCGAACAGGCCATCAACTCCCATCAGCTCATCCCGCGCGATTCCCGCTGGGAGATCGAAATCCGCGCCCACTGCTTGTACGCCACGGCTCTTCTTCGCGAAGAGATCAATAACAGGCGCCCCGCCGACCGGCAAGTCATCATTCCGCAGATTGATGCGCGCTTCTGGACGCATTTCCACACCACCGCCTGGCCGCATCACCTGACGAAAACTATTATGTATTAGAGTTGCAGGGTGATTTGTTCTGTTCCGGCGAGAGGAATACGTTCATGAAAACGATGTTTCGCATGTGTGTGCTGGCAATCGTTGTCGCGACCTGTGCCGTTGCGCTTCCGGCGCAGGGCAAACGCAAAGTGATTATCGATCAGGACGCCGCCGGCCCCGGCGGTACGGACATGCAAGCGATCCTCTCCCTGATCAACTCTCCCGATACCGATGTGCTAGGAATCACCGTTCTGACTGGTGACGCCTGGCGCGATGAAGAAGTTCTTCACACATTGCGCTTGATGGAAATCATCGGCCGCACGGACATCCCCGTTGTGCCGGGTGCCGCGTTTCCGCTGGTCAACAGCAAGGAATACATCGCCAAATGGGAAACGCTGCACGGCAAACTCGTCTATCAAGGCGCCTGGAATTTCTCCAAGGGCCATCCGGTACACGGCCCGTATGACATTCCTCCGATGCCCGAAGGCAAGCCCTCCCTGCAAGCCGCCAAAGAGGATGCCGCTCATTTCCTGGTTCGCACCGTCCGGCAATATCCCCACGAAGTCACGATTTACGCGGCGGGCCCGATGACCGATTTAGCAATGGCCATCGCCATCGACCCGCAATTCCCCGAACTCAGCAAAGAACTCATTCTCATGGCAGGCAGCATCAATCCGCAAACCGACGACCCGGAGTTTTCGCTCACGCCAACCCGCGAATTCAACTTCTGGATGGATCCCGAAGCGTCCCACGCCGTCCTGCATGCGCATTGGCCGCGCATCGCCCTGACCACCGTGGACATTTCCGTCAAGACGCGCATGGAGAAAGACCTGATCGAGCGTGTCCGCCAGAGTCCTACGCCAGCCGCTCAATACGTGGCGAAGTATGCCGAAGCCAATTATTTGTGGGATGAACTGGCGGCAGTTGCTTGGCTCGATCCTTCCATCATCACGAAATGGAAAAAACTCTACGTGGATGTGGACGTGGACCACGGCGCAGGTTACGGAAACACCCTTGTGTGGCCGCCGGGACTCCAGCCAGGAATGGGCGAAGCCCTCGTGGAAGTTCAGGATGACCTGGACAAACAGAAATTCTACAAGGAGTATGTCGAGTTGCTTTCGCGGCCGACTCCCGGTGCCAAAAACCCAACAGGGAATTAGCGTGACTTGGCGGCGCATCTCACCGCGCGCCGCCAACCCACATCATCTCAGCCCAGATGGTGTAAAATCCGCCTACCACCCAGCAGGAGAAGAAGGATGAGCGAAGAGAAACCCATGCGTCTGGATATCCGGGATCGGCTGGGAAACCCCCTGGATACAAGCCCCACGCAACATGCAATCGCCACTCTTCAAGGGCAAGCGCTCGCCGCAAACCGCGGCACTTCGCTGAACCTCGATTGGCTGGAGCAGGTTCGTGTGAACACCAGCGCCGTCGAGCGTCGCGCCGCCACTCTCGTAACTCGCCGAACCGTGAAAAAAGACTGGCAGATCGCTTGGATGCTCCGCGCCATTACCTGTATGGACCTCACCACCCTGAGTGGTGACGACACCGACGACCGCGTCCGCCGCCTCTGCGCCAAGGCGCGCCATCCCATCCGCCAGGAAATTGTCGAAAAACTGGGCGTCGCGGAATTGGGGATCCATGTAGGCGCAGTTTGTGTCTATCATGTTTTCGTCGAGGTGGCCCGGCAAGCTCTGGAAGGGACGAAGATCCCCGTGGCCGCCGTCTCCACTGGATTTCCCACGGGTTTGAATCCTCTCGAAGAACGAATCGCGGAAATTCGCCGCTCGGTGGAGGCGGGTGCGCAGGAGATTGACGTCGTCATCACGCGTGCTCACGTCTTCGGCGCGCAGTGGCAACGTCTGTACGACGAAATTCTCGCCTTCAAGGACGCCTGCGGCCCCGCTCACATGAAGGTCATCCTGGGAACGGGTGATCTGGTGACTCTGCGCAACGTCGCCCGCGCCAGCCTGGTGGCGATGATGGCGGGCGCGGACTTCATCAAGACTTCGACGGGAAAGGAAAGTGTGAACGCCACGCTGCCCGTGGGCCTCGTGATGACCCGGGCGATTCGCGAATACGCTCAAGAAACCGGCATGGCCGTAGGTTTCAAACCGGCGGGCGGGATTCGCACCGCCAAGCAATCCGTCGAATGGCTCTCTCTGATGAAAGAAGAGCTGGGAAACTCCTGGCTCGAGCCGCACCTTTTCCGCATTGGCGCCAGCGGCATGCTGGGCGATATCGAGCGGCAACTGGAATTTCATGTCACGGGGAGATACTCGGCGGAGTATCGCCATCCCCTGGCGTAACGGGAAACGAAGTAAGATCAATCCACTTTTAGGAAAGACGGGAGAAACGATGCCAAAAAAGTCCGGTGCAAGAGAAGCGCAAGTGATACTTCATCTCTACGACCTTCGCCGCGAGCCTGAAATGCGCAAGGCCCGCGACTGGTGGGTCGGACAATTCTGGCCGGCCAGCGCGGACGATTTCATGAAGGTGGCCATGGCCATGGGCACGCAGGAAAACAACTGGCTGCGGCAAGTGGGAGGCTATTGGGGGATCGCCGCTTCCCTGGTGCTCCAAGGTGCGGTGAACGAGGAATTGTTTCTGCGTCCAGCCTTCAGCGGCGAAATGTTCCTGATCTTCGGGAAGGTACAGCCGTTCCTCACAGAACTTCGCGAAAAGATAGGCGATCCGGAATTGTTCCTGGATGTGGAAAAGGTGATCACGAATACGAAGTGGGGCCGCGATCGCTTGAAATTCATTCTGAAGCGGGTGGAAACCATGCGCGAGAGGATGGCGAAGAAAACCTGACCCGCACGAGCACGCTCGATTGAGAAACCTGCCGCGGAGGACATAGCGCAATAATGAGCGTAGTCGAAAAATATAAATCGATGGAGTACGGCCCTGCCCCGGAAGATCCCAAGGAGTCCTTGCAGT
This sequence comes from uncultured Acidobacteriaceae bacterium, assembly GCA_964405585.1. Classification (GTDB taxonomy): domain Bacteria; phylum Acidobacteriota; class Terriglobia; order Acidiferrales; family UBA7541; genus Acidiferrum. The sequence continues at coordinate 4,534 of CAYOOS010000049.1, forward strand.
GGCTGGATCGCCATAACCGGCGATTCGGCCATTTCATCGGCGGCGCGTGGAATGCTCCCGCGGATGGAACCTATTTCGAGACCAGCGACCCATCCACCGGTGAAAAAATCGCCGATGTGGCGCAGGGCAGCGCCGCGGACATCTCGGCTGCCGTAAAAGCGGCGCGCAAGGCTCTGCCCGGTTGGCAGAAGCTCTCCAGCCATGAGCGGGCCCGCTTTCTTTACGCTTTGGCGCGTCACGTCCAAAAACACGCTAGGCGCCTCGCGGTGCTTGAAACGCTCGATAATGGCAAACCGATCCGCGAGAGCCGCGACATTGATATCCCTCTTGTCGCGCGCCATTTTTATTATCACGCTGGTTGGACGCAGCTCTGGCAAAGCGAATTCCCGGGTTACCAGCCCTGTGGCGTCATCGGCCAGATCATCCCCTGGAATTTTCCGCTCCTGATGCTGGCGTGGAAGATTGCTCCCGCGCTCGCCACGGGAAACACGGTGGTGCTGAAACCCGCCGAGTACACTCCCCTGACCGCGCTGGCCTTCGCGGAAATCTGCACGGAGATCGGCCTGCCACCGGGCGTCGTGAACATCGTCACCGGAGACGGCCACACGGGCGAAGCACTGGTCAACCATCCTGACGTGGACAAGATTGCCTTCACCGGCTCCACCGAAGTAGGCCGCGCCATCCGCAAAGCCGCCGCCAATTCCCATAAGCGCATCTCGTTGGAACTCGGCGGCAAGTCGCCTTTCATCATTTTTGAGGACGCCGATCTCGATAGCGCCGTCGAAGGTTTGGTGGATGGCATATGGCTCAACCAAGGCCAGGTCTGCTGCGCGGGTTCGCGCCTGTTGATGCAGGAAAGCATCGCCGAAAAGCTTACGCGAAAATTGCAAGCGCGCATGAGCACATTGCGTGTCGGCGCGCCGCTCGACAAGGCTGTTGACATCGGCGCCATCGTCGCCCGCGTGCAATGGGAGCGCATCGAGCGCCTGGTGAAGCAAGGTGTCGCGGAAGGCGCCACATGCTGGCAGCCAGAAATGGTCATGCCTTCGCGCGGACTGTTCTACAAGCCCACGCTCCTCAGCAACGTCCATCCCACTTCCATCGTCGCACAGCAGGAAATCTTCGGCCCCGTGCTTGCTTCGATGACCTTCCGCACCCCGCGCGAAGCCGTCGAGCTTGGCAACAACACGGTCTATGGTCTGGCCGCGAGTGTCTGGAGTGAAAGTGTGAATGTATCGCTGCAAGTTGCGGCGCAGATCAAAGCCGGAGTCGTGTGGGTCAACAGCACCAACTTGTTCGACGCGGCTTGCGGCTTCGGCGGCTACCGTGAAAGCGGATTCGGGCGCGAAGGCGGCAGGGAAGGATTGCTGGAGTACATCGAGCCGGAGTGGTTTCGCAAGGCACCTCCGATTCGCGCGAAATCTGCGCCAAAGAACGGCAAGCCCGAGGTGGCCAATCCGGCGATCGACCGCACGGTAAAACTTTTTATCGGCGGCAAACAGGCGCGTCCCGATTCAGGTTATGCGCTGGAAATTCGCGGCAGCCACGGTGAATTGCTCGGCGAATCGCCACTTGGCAATCGCAAAGACATTCGCAACGCCGTGGAGGCCGCTCGCAAAGCGGAGACCTGGGCAAGAGCCACCGCTCACAACCGCGCCCAGGTGCTCTACTACCTGGCCGAAAATCTTTCGCAGCGCGGAAAAGAGATTGCCTCCCGCCTTTCCTCTGCAGTAGGCAAGAAACAGGCCACCGACGAAGTGCGCCTCAGCATCGAACGCCTGTTCGCCTACGCGGCCTGGGCTGACAAATACGAAGGCGCGGTGCACAACCCTCCGTTTCGCAACATTGCCATTGCCATGAACGAACCCGTTGGCACCGTGGGCGTAATCTGCCCTTCCGACACGCCGTTGCTGGGATTTTTCTCGCTGGTGCTTCCGTTGCTCAGCGCGGGGAACACGGTGGTGGCTGTGCCGTCGGAATCCTATCCTCTAATTGCGGGCGATCTGTACCAGGTGTTCGAGACGAGCGATCTTCCCGCCGGCGCGGTCAATCTCGTTACCGGGCGCGCCGGAGAACTGCTAAAGGTCTTGGCGGAACACGATAATCTGGACGCCGTCTGGTGCTATGGAGACGCGGCCCTCTGTGCCACCGCCAAAGCTCTTTCCATCGGAAACCTGAAGCAGGTTTGGACCAATGAAGGCCGCGAGTTGGATTTCTTCAGTGCGGAGCAAGCAGAAGGCCGCTGGTACCTGGAGCACGCCTATCAAGTGAAGAATATCTGGGTACCCTACGGCGAATGACGAATCACCAATCCATTCTTTAATCCGCGTTCTTTAATCCCCGTCATCTCGAGCGGAGTCTGCGCAGCGAGATACGGTTTTGCATCGCACGCCTTCTGTGCGATGAATCCCTCTATCTGCCCGATGGAGTCATCGCCTTGACTTGGCCCAGCCCTCTGGCAGGTCCTTCTCTATTTCGTCAAATTCAGTCGCCCCAAACCATGACCCCGCCAATCGTCAAAAAAAAGGGGATGGCCGCAGCCATCCCCTTTCGGAATTGGGTTTGCCGGGCCGCCTTCTTGAAGCCGGCCCGGCTGGAGTTTACTTCACGCTGTTGATGATGCCAACGCCGGTCGTGCCGCTTTTCCCGGTTCCGGTCGTGAACGGTGAACCGCCCACGGCGGTCAGGGTTACTACGCCCTTAGAAACGGCCACTGTGTAAACCGCGACGCCGCTTGGCGGTGTTCCGCCAGCCGCGCCAGCCAACGCCACGAATACGTACGAGCCCGTTGGGTCAATGGTGACTTGGCCTGCGCCGGACGGCACGGAGATTGGTGTCCCAGCCGTCAGCGTGTTCAACGCTACGTTAAAGTAGAACGGCGTGATCGAGTTCGCCTTCGCGTCGGTGACCAATACGAAGCGGTCGGTCGGATCAACCACCACTCCCGCAGGCTGCATCGCCCCGGTGATGCTGGTGCCCGTACCGATTTGAAGCAACCCACCGTCGGTACCGCCAGTCCCAACCGGATTGATCGAAAAGAAGTGGAGCATTAGCCCCGTTCCATCAACGGCGAACAAGTACTGGCCAGAACCGTCAACCGCACCCACGGTCCAGTTTCCAGCAGGCGTTTCAGGTATCGCTCCGGCGGTGAAGATGCCGCCAGACAAAACGAGCGGCGTGATGGTTCCAGCGGAGGATAGGGCGTAAATGATGGTGCCCTGTGGATGGCCGGCCAGCCCCTGAAGGCCGGTAATGGCCGGCGTCGTAGAGGAAGTTGACACCAGCACCAGGCTATTCGTTGTGGCGTTGTACCAGTAGCTGTACACCACATTGTTCGTTGTGTCGGCGGCATATACGTATTGGCCGCTGGGATCCGCAATCACAGGGCCTGCGGCGCCCGGCAATGTTACTGGCGAATTCGCCAGTGCGGTGATGGCCGGAGCGTTTGCGGCGTTGAGATCGAAGCCAGCCAGCTTCTTGCCGGAAGCGCTTCCCGTGAAGAAGAGGCTCCCAGTCACACTGGTTCCTATCTGTCCGTTGCCGGCAACACTCGGGTACGGAGAGTTCGGATCGGCTGTAAGAACGCCCGCTGCAGCGGTGAACGCGGAGACGTCTCCTGTCGTCGGGTCGGCGGTCAAGGCTTCTGCCGGTGTCACGTTCGCGGCAGCAGCGCCGTTATCGAACGTAACGTAGAGTGGCGAGGGATCGGTGCTGGCGGAAGTCAGTGTCGTCAGCGCGCCGGTCGAGCCAATCTGGAAGAGAGAAATGGTGTTGGAGAAATTATTGTCAACGGCCACGAGCGTCGAACTCGGATCGACGGCGATGCCGTTCGGTGAAGAACCTGTAAATATTAGTGTATTTCCCCCAATGGCCGCGCCAATGGCGCCACCCGTGCCGACGCTGAAGGAGTAAACGTTGCCATTGGTGCTATCCAACTCATAGATGTACTTATCGTTGGGAGTGACGACGACGTTGGTCAGCCCGGCTGCGTTCGCATTCGCGAAGGGTGAGGTGGCGATACCCGTGAGTAAGCCCGTGGTCCCGATAGTGAACCCGTATACATTGGTTCCTCCATCAGGCACGTAGAGATATGTGTTGGTCGGATCGATGGTGCCGTAGAACGGCCCACCGACACTTCCTGCCGTGTACGGTGCTGCCGCCACTGCCGGTGGATTGGCTACCAGGACGCCGGTTCCCGGCGTGATTGTGAAGCCGCTCACATTTCCAGTGCCATTATTGATTGTGAAGAGATAGGCGCCCGAATGATCGATCAAAACATCCGTCGGACCCGAGCCCGCTCCCGCCGATATCGGGGCAATCGCTGTCAGGGCTCCAGTGGTCTGGTTAATGGTAAAGCCCGACACTAGGTTCGTACCTCCATCTATGACGTAAATGAAGCTGCCCGTTGGATCGATCACGCCCTTATTGTTAGCCTGACCGGTGCCCGCGGGGTAGGGCTCGCCTGCCAAGGACGAGTTTTCGACAATCGCTCCTGTGGTGGGGTTGATGTCATAGACGTGCACGTAACTGCTCCCATCAATCGAGTACAGGAAGTTGCCGGATGGATGCACGACAACTTGCTGAGGCGCGGCCGCAGAGAACTTGGCTAAGAATTCCAGCGCTCCACCAGCCGGATTCGGAGCGTATTCCGAAATCGAGGGACCGCCCGAATTGGCGATGTAGGCGAACCGCGCCACGGCAGCTGTCACGCTAATCGTTGCTGTGCCCGATACGCTGCTAGGATTGCCGTTCACAGGTAGTTTTCCTGTTACTACGCAAGAGGCACCCGCTGCTGAGGTTGTGGTCACCACCAGACCCGTTGTCGTGCCGATGCTGGCCGCGCCCACTGGCATGCAGGAAATCGACCAAGTCACCGCGGTTGTTGCCACGGGTTGCGTCGAACCATCGCTGAAGGATTCCGTCGCGCTGTATTGCAAGGTCTGGCCGGCCCCAAGCGTAGCCGTCGGCGGCAACGGATTCAGACCGACTGGGACGACCGCGCCACCCACCGTCAAACTGGCAATGTTGGAATTGGCGCCGAGGTAGGTAGCCGAGATTTGTGTGGTACCGGAAGCAGCCACGGCCGTTGCCAACCCATTGGTGGCGTCCTGGGTGCTATCGATGGTCGCCACGCCGGTCTGCGAGGAGAGCCAGGTTGCTGCAGCGGTGACATCCTGCCCCGCAGTTGAGGTTCCATCGGGATTCAGGATCGTCGCAGTCGCTTTAAACTGAAATGTGCCGCCCACGCCGGGGATCGTGGCGATCTGCGGAGTTACAACAAGATTTGAAGCACCCGTCACCGAAAGCACTGCTGGCGATGACGTGACGGATCCCAAACTCGCGGTAATGTTGGAAGTGCCGGCAGCCTTAGCCGTCGCAACGCCACCAGAGCTGATCGCGGCTACCGTGGTACTTGACGAAGCCCAAGTAAGGCTGGAATTGTTTGTCAGATTCTGCGTCGACCCATCGCTATATTGACCGCTCGCTGTAAACTGCTGCGTTTGCCCTACGTTTACCGGGGCACTGGCAGGCGAAACCGTTATGTAGTGTAGGGACGGTGCAGAGCTGCCACAGGCTGCCAACCACAGTATGCATAGCAGCGATGCCACACCCAATGCGGAAAATCCGGTCTTTCTAATCATGACGCCTCCTCAGCGCAGGGAAAAGCAGAAGAACCCTCGGCAGAGACAGTGGTGCTAACCAGGCAATCGTTGATAGGCTGCGGAGTAGGGCGAGCGGGCGAGGAACACACTCCGAACATAATTATGACCGCACCACAGATGCCTCTGTTCCAATGCAAGATACTTGATTCCCGTTCTGAAACAAAGTGACTGCCTAACCATCCGTTATGTATGAATAAACAGCACGGGGCAGAAAGCGGCCGTCGCAAGCCATCCAAGCCGCGTTCCTGGCCGGTTCATTAGAAGACTGTAACAAGCCGCGCAGGCTAGACTTACAAGGCTCTTGCGACGATAATCTGTCGCCTGGCGGTGGGAGGTCTTTATTGAACCGACAACCCCCGTCGCCCCTCTCCCCTCATCCTTCCGAAAAATGAGACTATAGGGGCCGGATTTCGCCCAAGGAACCTACGCTCATGCCTAGACTTCAGACCATCGAAGACCACCGCCTCGAGGAAGCCCGGCTTCGCAAGAAACATTGGAAGCGCTGGGGGCCTTACCTCGCCGAACGGCAATGGGGCACGGTGCGCGAGGACTACAGCAAAGACGGCACCGCCTGGGAGTCTTTCCCCTTTGAACACACCCACGCACGCGCGTATCGCTGGGGAGAGGACGGAATCGGGGGATTCTCTGACCGCCATCAGATGATCTGTTTCGCTTTGGCACTCTGGAATGGCCGCGATCCCATTTTGAAAGAGCGTCTGTTCGGCTTGACTGGGAATCAGGGTAACCACGGCGAAGATGTGAAGGAATACTATTTCTATCTCGATTCCACGCCCACGCACAGCTACATGCGCATGCTCTACAAATATCCCCAGGCGGAGTTTCCCTATGCTCAATTGCTCGAGGAAAATCGCCGCCGCGGACGCACCGCCCCCGAATTTGAATTACTGGACACGGGGGTCTTCGCGGAAAGTCGTTACTTTGATGTATTCGTCGAGTACGCCAAGTGTGACGTCGAAGATGTCTTGATCAAAATTACGGCCGTCAATCGCGGGCCGGATTCCGCCGTTCTTCATCTTCTACCGACTCTGTGGTTCCGCAATACCTGGTCGTGGGGGAAAGATTTGCGGCGTCCCATCGTATGCAAAGCCCCGGAGACTCCGGGAGCCGTCTGTGCCGAATTGCAACACTGGCAATATGGCAAGCGCTGGCTGCTCTGTGCGGGAAAGCCCGAGCTCCTCTTCACCGAAAACGAAACCAACTACGCCAAAATTTTCAACTTTCGCAGCCGCACTCCTTCTGTGAAGGACGCCTTCCATGAATGGTTGATTCATGGCAATCACGCTGCGGTAAACCCGGAACGTACTGGCACAAAGATTGCCGCGCATTACCCGCTCCAATTGGATCCTGGCGAATCAGTGACTCTCAAACTTCGCCTGACGGACATCGATCCTTTGGGTGGCATGGACGCCGATTCACCCATGGTGGGCACCATCACCTCGCCCGCGCATCAGGAGCGCGCCGAAGGTGTTCCTGGCACCAATGATTTCGGCGCGGGCTACGACGCTCTGTTTGCTCAGCGCCAGAAAGAAGCCGACGAGTTCTACAGTTCCCGCCTGACAAAGGAACTCTCCTCCGATGCGCATCAGGTAATGCGGCAGGCCTACGCGGGCATGCTTTGGTCGAAGCAGTTTTACCACTACGACGTGCACACCTGGCTCGAGGGCGACCCCGCCGGGCCAGTTCCTCCCGAAGAACGCTGGGAAGGCCGCAACAAAGACTGGACCCACCTGTACAACGATGATGTCATTTCCATGCCGGACAAATGGGAATACCCCTGGTACGCAGCGTGGGATCTGGCATTTCATACGCTCCCCTTGGCGCTGGTGGACCCCGATTACGCCAAAGAACAACTGATTCTCCTGCTTCGCGAGTGGTACATGCATCCCAACGGGCAACTCCCCGCCTACGAATGGACCTTCGGCGACGTCAACCCGCCGGTGCATGCCTGGGCGGCATGGCGCATCTACAAAATCGAGCGGCGCGTCCGCGGCGTGGCGGATCGCGGCTTTCTCGAACGCGTCTTCCACAAACTTCTGCTGAATTTCACGTGGTGGGTGAACCGCAAGGATCCTGACGGCCGCAACATTTTCCAGGGCGGTTTTCTGGGTCTGGACAACATCGGAGTCTTCGACCGCTCGGCACCGCTCCCCACTGGAGGGCATCTGGAGCAGTCCGACGGCACCAGTTGGATGGGGATGTATTGTCTGAACATGCTGGCGATCGCGTTGGAACTGGCGAAGGATGACCAGGCCTATGAAGATGTTGCCAGCAAGTTCTTCGAGCATTTCGTGCACATTGCGCACGCAATGAACGATATCGGCACGGACGGGCGCTCGTTGTGGGATGCCGAAGACGGTTTCTACTACGATCTGCTTCACCTTCCAAATGGCGACGAGCATTTCCTGAAGATCAGGTCCATGGTGGGGCTCATTCCTCTGTTCGCGGTGGAAACCCTCGAGCCGGAAATCGTCGACCGCCTCCCCGGTTTCAAACGGCGCATGCAATGGTTCATTGACCATCATCCCGACGTGCCGGAGCACATCGAAATGACGCAACGTTCCGCGCGCGGTGTGCGCCGCCTGCTCTCCCTGGTGAACCGCAAGCAACTGAAACGCGTGCTCCACCGCATGCTGGATGAAACGGAATTTCTTTCACCCTATGGCGTGCGTGCTCTCTCTCGCTATCACCTCGAGCATCCCTACGAAGTCCAGGTGAACGATCACGTCAGCCGCGTGGACTACGAACCCGCCGAATCCACCACCGGGGTTTTCGGCGGCAACTCCAACTGGCGCGGACCCGTGTGGTTTCCCACGAACTACCTGCTGATCGAATCGCTGCAGAAGTTTCACCATTATTATGGCGAGGATTTCAAGGTCGAATGCCCGACACATTCAGGCCAGGAAGTTGACCTCTGGAAAGTCGCCTCCGAAATTTCCCGCCGTTTGACGCGCATCTTCCTGCGCGGCAAGGACGGGCGCCGGCCGTTCGCCGGCTCCGTGGATTTATTCAACAAGGATCCACACTGGCGCGACCTGATTCTCTTTTACGAATATTTTCATGGCGACCTCGGCGCGGGCCTCGGTGCGAGTCATCAGACGGGCTGGACCGGGCTGGTAGCGAAGTTGCTCGAACAAAGCGGAGAATAAGCTGTGTCGCTCCTGGGAGAAGTGCAGTTCGGCAGGGAAGTTTGTGGCGACCTGGACGCCGCGGAGGCCCGCGAGTGGCTGGTCACCAATGGGTTGGGCGGCTACGCTTCGGGCACGGTGGCCGGCACGGCAACGCGCCGGTACCACGGCCTGCTTGTGGCCGCGCTGTACCCTCCAGCAGCCCGCACACTATTGGTCGCCGGGCTCGACGAAAGCGTGCGCTACCGCGATACCGCTTTCCCTCTTGCCACCAATCGCTGGATGAGCGGCTTCAACTCTCCCAATGGCTATCTCCAGCTTGAAAGTTTTTTCCTCGAAGGCAGCAAACCCGTCTGGCGCTACGCCCTGGCCGACGCGCTTCTGGAAAAGCGCTTGTGGATGAAGCATGGGGAAAACACTGCGTATGTGCAATACACCCTGGTGCGCGGCTACGGCCCATTGGAAATAGACGCCAAGGTGCTGGTGAACTACCGCGACTTTCACCTTACCACGCAGGCCGCTGATTGGCGCATGAGCGTCGAACCGGTCGATCATGGCCTGAAAATCACGGCCTTCAAGGGCGCCGCTCCTTTTTACTTGAAAAGTGTTGGCGCTTCCGTTCAGCCGCGCCACGAGTGGTACCGCGACTTCTTCTTGCCAGCCGAAAAAGAGCGCGGCCTCGATGATCGCGAAGATCGCCTGTTCGCCGGATTGTTTCATTTCCAGCTGGTACCTCGGCAAAGTGTCACCCTCGTTTTCACGACGGCGGAAGCTACAGCGCTCGCCGGAGTGGAAGCGCGCACCGCGCAATCCAATCACGAATTGAAATTGTTCACGGCGTGGCAGCAACAGCATGCCAAAGTGTGCTCCGAGCCTGCCGAAGACGAGCCGGGCTGGCTCTGGCAACTCGTTTTGGCCGCCGATCAATTTGTGGTTCGCCGCGCCTTGCCGGAAGATCCGCAAGGTTTATCCCTCATTGCCGGTTATCACTGGTTTGGCGATTGGGGCCGCGACACCATGATCGCGCTTCCGGGATTGACGTTGCCCCTCGGTCGCCCTGAGGTTGCGCGAAAAATTCTGGAGTCCTTTGCGCGCTACGTCGATGGAGGGATGCTGCCAAACAATTTCCCGGATTCCGGCGGCTCGCCACAGTACAACACGGTTGACGCCGCACTGTGGTATTTCGAGGCGATGCGCCAGTATTACGCGGCGACTCAGGACTTGGATCTCATCCAAAAACTTTTCCCCGTGCTCGTTGAAATCGTGGACGCTCACGTCCGCGGCACGCGCTACAACATCAAGGTCGATCCCGCTGACGCCTTGATTTTTGCGGGCAGCCCGGAAGTGCAACTGACCTGGATGGACGCCAAGATTGGAGATTGGGTGGTGACGCCGCGCACTGGCAAGCCCGTGGAAATCAATGCGCTGTGGATCAACGCGCTGCACACGATGGCGGAATTTGCGCGACTGCTGGTGCGGCCGGGGCAGGGCTACGAAAAACTCGCGGAGAAAGCCACGCGCAATTTCCAGAAATTCTGGAATGTCGAGCGTGAGTGCTGCTTCGACGTGATTGATGTGCCCGGCGGAGGAAGCGACGCATCGTTGCGCCCGAACCAGGTCTTCGCCGTCTCGCTTCCTGTGAGCCCGCTGACGGATAGCCAGCAAAAATCAGTTGTGGATACGCTGGCCCGGCATCTACTGACCTCGCACGGGCTGCGCAGCCTTGCGCCATCCGAGCCAGCGTACAAAGGCATGTACGCAGGCGGGCCGCGTGAGCGCGATGCGGCTTATCACCAGGGAACGGTGTGGGGCTGGCTGCTGGGACCGTTCGCCTTGGCGCATTATCGTGTGTACAAGGACCGCGCCGCCGCGCAGAGTTTCCTCGAACCCCTCGGTGAAAGCATTCACTCCTACGGCTTAGGCACAATCGGGGAAATTTTCAGTGGTGATCCGGCCTTCCCACCAGCGGGCTGCATCGCGCAAGCCTGGACCGTCGGCGAACTTTTCCGCGCCTGGCAATTCCTGAGCGCCGCCTCAGACAATCAAACTTGATTCCCACCTCTTCGAGCATCAGTCGAATAGAGTCGGCCTGACCGCGAGTCGGACCGTGAGTGATAATCGGTGTCTTGGGCAGTCGCTGGTGATACCGCTAGTCCTACCAGGTATGGAGTTGACCGCCCGCCTTCTTTCAGGGCTTTATTGCGGCCAGGATCACTTCGTCGGCGTCGCGAAGAAGGACATCGATCGAACCGAAAC
>CAYOOS010000050.1:0-15512 GCA_964405585.1 uncultured Acidobacteriaceae bacterium
CGGGGCACTCCTTCGGCATGCGAAACGGCTTGCGATTCTTCCCCTCCTTCACCACTTTCAACACATGCGGAATCACTTCGCCGGCGCGTTCAATCAGCACGGTATCGCCAATCTGCAAGCCCAGCCGGTCAATCTCATCCATATTGTGGAGCGTGGAACGGCTGACAGTGACGCCTCCCACCTGCACCGGCTCCAGCACCGCCACCGGCGTAAGCGTCCCCGTCCGCCCCACCTGCACGATAATGTCATTCACCACGGTAGTTTCCTGCCGCGCGGGATATTTGTAAGCAATGGCCCACCGCGGAGCCTTGGCAGTAAATCCCAGCTCATTCTGCAGCGAAGTGGAATTCACCTTGATCACCACGCCATCAATGTCGTAAGCCAGCTTCTCGCGCTTGCTGTCCCAGGCGACGATGTACTCCACAACCTTCTCGATCCCATTGCAAAGCTTCCAATCATCCGAAGCGCGGAAGCGCAATTGCTTCAATGCCAGCAGGGACTCCGAATGCTTGCCAAACGGCACTTTCCCATCCACGAAAAGGTAGTAGGCGAAAAAGTCCAGCCGTCGCTGCGCCGTAATGGTCGGGTCCAGCACGCGAATGGCGCCAGCGGCAGCATTCCGTGGATTAACAAAAATCTTCCCGCCACTCTGCTCCTGTTGCCGGTTTAACGCATCAAACGATTCGCGAGTCATCATGATTTCCCCGCGCACCTCAAAATCCAAGGGCAGCTTGGCCTTCTTCAACGCCCCCGCTTCCACGCGCAGCGGCACCGACCGCACCGTCTTCACATTGGGCGTAACATCTTCCCCGGTAGTCCCATCCCCGCGCGTAACCCCGCGCACCAACACGCCCCCTTCATATTGCAGCGAGATGCTCAGCCCATCGAATTTGTGCTCCGCAATGTACTCGATATCCTCGCGCCCGCTGATTTCGCGCACGCGCCGGTCCCAATCGCGCAGGGCGTCGTGGGAAAACGCATTGTCCAGGCTGAGCATCGGCCGCGCATGCCGCACCGTCTGAAATCCTTCACGTGGAGCTCCGCCTACGCGCAAGGTAGGCGAATCCGGCGTGACCAGTTCCGGATAAGCCGCCTCGATCTCCTTCAGCCGCACCATCATCCGGTCATACGCCGCGTCCGAAATCTCCGGGTCGTCCAGCACGTGATAGCGGTACTCGTGATAGCGCAGCTTCTCGCGCAGCTCTTCCGCTTCCTTCTTTACCGCGCCGCTCGCTTTCGTCGCCTTCGCCATCTCTGCGTTCTCCACCGTCTTGGTAAGGCACCCTATACAGTGCCCAATCCTTCGCCAAGCCCAACACGCCCCGTATTATATAGGCTTTCTCCCTTTCGTCTCCTCCACTCATCAACGCGAATCGCGATACCGGCAGGATCGCAATCGGCTCCAGCATTACTCTCCCTGACCCTTAGGGCGGCCTCGCCTCCGACAATAACGCATAAGGCAAAGGACTATTGCCACGAAACGCCTGGCCGCAGCACAGTTGCCTTAAGTCCTATAGCTGTAATCCGCTCGACGGAGAAACGAGGCATACCCATGCGTAAGTTACTTATTACGGTGGTTGGTCTGCTCGTTCTATTTGCGACAGTCCTGACGTCCACCGCCTATTCCCAAACCGCTCCAACCAGCACAGTTGCCAGCCAAGCCCCGGCAAAAGCCAAGGTGGTTTTCCACTACGGCAGGGCACTAAATCTTCCGAATTGTTTGCAACAACCCGCCATTCAGATTGATGGCGTTACCGTTCACAATATTTTTCTCTGGCATGTATGGGAGACCGATGTCACTCCCGGAACTCACGTTATCAGCGACGACAGTCACAAAGGCAAGGGCTTAACCGCCAGCTGGGCTCCAGGCCAAACCTATTACTACGAGATGCAGTGGTGGAAGGGTTTCGGCTTTCCGAAGTGCGAAAATTTCTATATCAAATTTGATGAGGCCAAGCCCAAGGAGATCAGCAAGGTCGCCGCGATGCTGGGGAAAGCCGGCATTGATGAGACCCTGATTGCCGCGGCGCCAGCAGCCTCTGCCGCTGCCGAATCACCAAAAGACATGGGCGTCAAGCTTTCCATCGTGTCCACTCCCGACGCGGCTGACATCGAGGTTGACGGCAGCTTCGTGGGCAACACGCCCTCCGCGATTGACTTGCCCGTCGGTGAACATACGGTCATCGTCAGCAAAAAAGGCTTCGAGCCATGGAAGCGCACCATCAAGCTGGCCGCCGGTGACATCAAGCTAAACGCGGAGTTGGAGAAGACCGTCGCCGCCAACTAAGATCGGCATGGGCTGATCTGATTTCCTTTAGCTAATCCATAGCAAGGTCGAGGGCCGCGTGCGTCGTCTCGCGGCCTTCCAGCCCGCAACAATTGTTGCTATTCCTCCATCTGGCACGCCACGTGCTCTCCCTCCCCCAGGGGTGTGCGCGAGAGAAATCTGCGTGTCACCGCCGATTACATTCGTTCATCTTCATATAGAATGTATGCGCTGCTGATGCTCCGGGAGACTATGGAAACCCAGTTCCACAACGCGCTGTTGATTCACAACCCAAATGCCGGGAATGGCGGAAACGCCCGCCGCCGTTTGATCGAGCAGGCCCGGCGCATCCTCTCCGCCGGCGGCATCGAAGCCGAACTTGCGGAAACAACCGCTCCCGGTCACGCCACGGAAATCGCCCAGCAGGCCGCGCGCGACGGGCGGCAACTGGTCATCACATGCGGTGGCGATGGCACGCTGAACGAAGTGGTGAACGGCCTGGCCAGCCTAACGAACGGACATCGCGTGCCGCTGGCGCTTCTGCCGGGCGGCACCGCCAATATCCTTGCGAAAGAGCTTTCCCTGCCGTGGGACATCCCGCGCGCAGCGAAGCAACTCGTCAGCGCGGAATTGCGGGAGATTGCCTTGGGCCTGGCCACACCGCTGGAGCAACCGGAGAAAAAGCGTTTCTTCCTGAGCGTTGCCGGAGCCGGCCCCGACGGCATGATCGTCTATTCCGTCGACCTGGGCCTAAAGGCGCGCGTGGGCATTCTGGCCTACTGGTGGCAGGGCGCGTGCGAAGTGCTGCGCTACACGTTTCCGCGCTTTCGCGTGCGCGCAGGGGATCGTCAGGTGGAAGGCACGCTGGTGGTCGTGGGGCGCACGAAAAACTACGGCGGCCCATTCAAAATTACCGATCAAGCCGATCTGTTCAAAGACGAGTTTGAAGTGATGGCGCTCACCACGCAAAGCGGCCTGCGCTACCTGAGTTACTTGCCCACGCTCTGGATGGGCAACCTGCGCAAGGAAGAAGATGTACACTTCTGGAAAGCGGACACGCTGCTCTGCGAACCGCTGGATGGTAACCCAGTGTACGCCCAACTGGATGGCGAACCGTTCGCGCGGCTGCCGGTAGAATTTTCGATCGTGCCACGCGCGTTGAAGCTGCTTGTGCCCCGTGGCACGCCGGTCTCCAACAGCGGTTCTCCGCGCGAAGCCTGACCGTGAACTTTCTCATGCATGCGCTGCTTTCCCTGGCCCTGGCGCGCGGCTTTTTCGCGCGGCGCGGATGGTCGGTTCTTGTGGGCATGCTCATTGCCGGGACGCTTGCCGACGCGGACTGGATCAGCGTGTGGTTCGGCCCTGCCGCATACCTGGCGGCGCGAGGCACCTTCACGCATTCCCCGCTCGGCACGCTCGTCATCATTGGGATTGCCGCGCTTGCCGCGCGCGCGCTGGACCGCCAAGGCCGCGAAACGTGGCAAGTTCTTTTGGCAGCGGCCGCCTGTGCGGCCATCGCCCATCTGATCTTCGACCTTTGCCAATCGGGCGGCGTGGCGTTGCTCTGGCCTTTCCGTGGCACGCGGTTTGCCTTGGACTTGCTCCCCAATTTCGATCCTTGGATATTTGTTCTGCTCCTTGCCGGAGTAGTGCTGCCCGAGTTTTTCGGATTGGTCAGTTTGGAAATCGGCGCGAAAACCAAAGCCCCGCGCGGCCGCAGAAGCGCCCTCGTCGTGCTGTCTCTGATAGCGCTGTACATCGGAACACGCGGCGTCCTGCATTTTAGCAGCACGGCGGCGCTGGACGCTCACTCCTACCGCGGCGAATCGCCCCGTCGTGTGGCCGCATTTGCCGATACCCTTTCGGTATTCGCCTGGCACGGCGTGGTGGAAACGCAATCATATCTTTGCCTCGTGGAAGTTCCTGCAAGCGCAAGCGATAGCTTCGATGCGGAATCCGCCACTTGCCTGCACAAGCCGGAAGAATCCCCGGTGCTGGCGGCCGTGCAAAAATCCGCCGTGGGACGCCAATTCCTGAGCTCGGCAATCATTCCGCGCGCGGCCGTCGACAAAATTCAGAATGGCTACGTGGTGGTGATTCGCGATTTGCGCGATGTAGCCGAACAACAAACGCGCCATCGCGTGGTCGCCCGGATTTATCTGGATTCGTCCGCAAATTTATTGGGTGAAGAGATCAACTGGGCAGGCGAAATCCACCTGCGGTAATCGAAACCGCCCAGGGACGGGTGGCCCGCACCATGCAAGTAGTTTGGTTCTGACTTGTGAGTCGTGGAAAATATATCAATTAATAAACTATCGTATACTTATACAGACGCGAAGGGTGCCCCAGGTTCGGTGTGGGAACCTGGGTCTTGGGGTTGCCGCTAGCGGATGGACCTGAGATTAAACGCTGAGGAGATTTTGATGGCTACCGCACCTCCCGCAGGTTCTGCGAGGGCGCGGTTTTCCACTCTCGCGCCCTTCAGCAGGAAACCATCTCAGCCTCAGGGTCTGTCCCTTGCCGACATGGGGTCCGGCGGTATTGGCCCCGCTACGCGGCCGGTTCGGGTTTATCGCGCAAGATCAAACGCGAAGCAATGTAACTGGCCAGCACGAACACGACCACAGCAATGGTGACTTCCACTTTGTGTTGCGCCAGAAACGGCAGTGCATTCTTGCCGTAGCGAATGGCCAAATAGCCCATGCCAAAATAGCGAATCGCGCGCGCCAACGCGATGGCGGAAGTAAAGCTCCATAGCGGCACTTCAAACACCCCGGCGGCAAACACAAAAATCTTAAAGGGCGTGGGCGGCGGAAGCAGCGCGGCCACCAGCATGCCGAGGAAACCATGTTTTTCCACCCAATGTCGTATGGCCTGCGCGCGACCACCTGCCTTTTTGCGAAAAAACGCTTCCCCGCCCTTTTTTGCGATGAAATAAAGCAGCACGCAACCCAGCAGCGACCCAAGCCCCGCCATGGTGGCATAAAGCGGCATGCGCAGTGGATGTTGAATCGAGAGCTCAATCAGCAGCAGATCGTTAATGACGGGAAACGTCAGCACGGAAGAATCAAGGAAAGAGATAAGGAAAAGGCCCGGCGCCCCTAAAGTCCCGGCGAAGACAACAATCTTCTGTTTCCAGCCGCTCAACGGCGCCGTCAAGAAAAATCCTCCGTGATCCGATCAATTCAGTGAACCAAATTGCGGAAGTGGCCTACAGCAGCGCTTCGATGGCTTCGGTAATGATGTCGTAGACGTGGTGCAACTCTTCCGTGGCAATCCCGTAAGGCGGGAGCACGTAGATGACATTGCCCAGCGGCCGCAGCAAAACGCCGCGCCGCAGGAAAAAGTCATAAAGCTTGGGCCGCATGGCAAAGAGGTAGCCCGGATCGTCGGCGCGAAGTTCCAGCGCGGCGACGGTTCCGAGATGGCGCGTATCGGCCACCTGGCGCATGCTACGCAAATACGTCAAGCGATCGGCGTTCACGCGGGTGATCGCGGCGATCCGGTCGAACACCGGTTCGTCCTCGAAAATCTGCAGGCTGGCATTGGCGGCGGCGCATGCCAGCGCATTCCCGGTGTAGGAATGGCCGTGATAGAAAGTGTGCTGGCGGTTCTCGCTGTGGAAGGCGGACTCCACGCGATCTGTGCAAAGCGTCGCGCCCATGGCGAGGTACCCGCCCGTAAGTCCCTTCGAGAGGCACATCAGGTCAGGGACGACATTCGCCACGTCACAAGCAAACATTTTTCCAGTGCGGCCGAAACCGGTGAGCACTTCGTCGGCAATCAGAAACACATCATGCTTCGTGCAAAGCGCGCGGATTTTCTGCAGAAACTCGACGGGATGCACGATCATGCCGCCGGCGCCTTGCAGCAGCGGCTCCACGATCATCGCGGCGATCTTGTCCCCGCGCTCCGCCAATAATCCTTCCAGCTTTTCCACGCATTCGATATGGCAGGTGGCGCGCTTCAATCCCACGGGGCACCGGTGGCAATACGCCGAATGGACGCGGTGCACCGGATAGCGCATGGATTCAAATGGCGCGGTGAATGGCGAGGAATCGCTGACAGACATGGCGCCGGCAGTATCGCCATGATACGCGTGAGCCAGCGCGACGATTTCGTGCTTTTCCGGGCGCTCGAGGTTCTCGAAATGCTGCACCGCCAGTTTCAGCGCGACTTCCACGGCGGTGGATCCATCGTCGGAGAAAAACATGTGCGTGAGCTCGGCAGGCACCCACTTGCGCAAGCGCGTGGCGAGTTCTTCGACGGTGTCGTGCGTGAAGCCGGCCAGCAACACGTGCTCCAGTTTGTGCGCCTGTGCGGCAACCGCATCGCTGATGCGCGGATGCGCGTGGCCGTGAAGATTCACCCACCAGGAGGAGATCGCGTCCAGGATGCGCCTCCCATCGGCCAGGTGAAGATAGACGCCTTGGGCGCTGGCCACGGGAAGCGGCGGAGGGTCCAGGAGAGAATTCGTAAACGGGTGCCAGATACGGAGTGGTTTTGTCATTGGGCAAAAGCCGATCGATCAAAATGGTTTAGAAATACCTGCATCAAGGCGGTGCGGTGGAGATTGGGGAGCTTGGGTATCTCGCCGATGACGCGCACGTGGCCAAACTTCTCGATGGTGTCGCGGTTCTCGCGATTCTGATCCCCGATCAACACCACGCCATGCACCGGTAATTCGGCCGCGTGAAGCGCTGCCAGCGTGAGTAACGTGTGATTGATCGTGCCCAAGCCGCTGCGGGCCGCCAGTATCACCGGCAGCTTGAATTTTATCATCATATCCAGCATGAATTGCTTCGAGTTGATGGGCACCAGAACGCCCCCGGCGCCTTCCACCACCAGCCAGTCGTTCATCAGGCTCCCGGGGAGACTCATGCGGTTCAAGTCAATTTCCACCCCCGCCCAGCGCGCGGCCAGGTCTGGCGAAACGGGTGGCACAAATTTGTAGACTTCATCGAGAGTGCGGTCCGTTCCGATGCCCGCCAGGCGCATCACCGTGACGCGGTCGGAACCTTCCAGCGTGCCTGTCTGTATGGGTTTCCAGTACACCGCATCGAGCGCCGCACAGAGCAGCGCGGAAAGCGTCGTCTTGCCGACGCCCGTATCCGTTCCCGTGATGAAGAACTGGCGCCTCATGCGTGCCTCGCCGCCGCGGGAGCTTGATTTTCCGCGCGCCAGGCCAGCAGGCATTTCACCAGGCGCTCCAATTCGTTCTCTGGAACGCGGGAAGTCAGGGACAAACGCAAACGTGCCTTGCCCTCCGGCACGGTGGGCGGGCGAATCGCGCGCACCGCGAATCCTTCTCGCTGCAGATGCTGGGCGGCGTCCAGCGTCTCCTCAACCTTTCCGAAAACCACGGGCACGATCTGGCTGGCGCTGCCCGCGGTATCGAAACCTTCGGCGCGCAAGGCGGTCCGGAAACGTTGCGCGCGCTCCAGCAACTCCCGACGCTCCGTCTCCATGCCCGCCGCGAGTTGCACGGCTGCGCGAATCTGCTGCGAAAAATAGGGTGGGAGTGCCGTGCTGAAAATGAACGTTCGGGCGTGATTGATAAGGTGCTCCTTCAAAACGGCTGGACCGCAAACGAACGCACCGGCGCATCCCAGGGCTTTTCCGCAAGTATGCACCACGGCAAGCAATTGGGATACGATGCCCGCTTCCGCGGCAAGCCCGCGGCCTTGCGGGCCCATCACCCCAACGGCATGAGCTTCATCCAGGATGATCGCGGCTTCATATTTATCCGCCAATTCCGCGATTTTCTCCAGCGGTGCGATATCGCCATCCATGCTGAAGACACTTTCCGTGATAATCACTTTACGCCAGGGCGCGCCCGCTTCCTCGCGCAATCTGTCTTCCAGTGCCTGCAGGTCCAGGTGCGGGTAAATGACTTTACGCGCGCCGGACAAGCGCATGCCGTCAATCAAGCTGGCATGATTCAAAGCGTCGGAATAAACCACATCATCTTTGCCGACCACCGCGGCCAGCAGGCCCACGTTCGCGGCATAACCACTGGTGAAAAAGAGCGCTTCCTCGGTACCGGCAAACCCGGCGAACTCCGCTTCCAGGGTCCGCCACTCCTCTGTTTGACCCGAGAGCAAACGCGAACCGGTGCCTCCGACCCTGTTTGCGTCTCGCACTGCGTCGAGCGTGGCTTCACGCAGCTTGGGGTGCTCGGCGAGGCCGAGGTAATCGTTGGAGCAGAGATTTACGCCGCGAATTTCGGCCAGATTACGGCGCAGATTGCGTTCATCAAGGACCCGCAACCCCTTCCGCAGTTGTTCTTTCCACGTCGCTAGGGCGTTAGACGGCATGTGGCTCGAGTGACTTCATCCCCAAACTCTGCAGCATCTGTTCATCCTCATCAACTCCAGGGTTTGGCGTGGTCAGCAGCTTTTCTCCCACAAAAATCGAATTGGCGCCTGCAAGAAAACAGAGCGTCACGGCTTCCGGGGACAACTGTTTGCGTCCGGCAGCCAGCCGCACCCGCGAAGCGGGCATCAGGATTCGCGCGGTGGCAATGGCGCGCACCATTTCCAGTGGATCGAGAGGTGGCACGTGGGCCAGCGGCGTGCCCTCGACGCGCACCAGCATATTGATGGGCACACTTTCCGGATGGGGGTTGAGCGTCGCCAACTGATGCAACAACCCGGCGCGGTCGCTCTCTTTCTCTCCCATTCCCAGAATGCCGCCGCAACACACGGTGATTCCGGCCCTGCGAACCGCCGCAAGAGTCCTCAGCCGCTCATCGTACACGCGGGTGGTGATAATCGAGCCATAAAATTCCGGTGAAGTGTCGAGATTGTGATTGTAGGCCGTGAGTCCCGCCTTCTTGAGCTGTACCGCCTGCTCGCTGGTCAGCATCCCCAGTGTGCAGCAGACTTCCAGTCCCAGCGAAGAGACGCCGCGCACCATTTCCAGAACTTTCTCAAAGTCGCGCCCATGAGGCGCTTCCCGCCACGCCGCGCCCATGCACATTCGCGTGATGCCCTTTGCCGCCGCATCCCGCGCCACGCTCACTACGTGCTGCGGGTCCAGCAACCCTTCGCGCTCGACATCGGAATCGTAATGCGCGCTCTGCGGACAATACGCGCAATCCTCCGGGCAGCCCCCCGTTTTAATCGAGATCAACTGGCATTTCTGTACTCGATCCGCGGCATGAAACTGGCGGTGGATGGTCTGCGCCTGAAAAACCAGCTCCGGCAGCGGCGTCCGGTAAATTGCTGCTACCTCGTCCTTTTTCCAATCGTGCCGGAGTTGCGTCTTCGGGGTAGTCTGCTCGGCCGCGCCGGTCAATTCGGTGTTCATTCTGGGTAATCGCCTGGGTTATATGTCACTGCAATAGTTTAGCCAACTTGCCATACTACCATTGGTGCTCCACTTAGGGCCATTTCCATCGCTTCAAATGGTTTGACCCGTCATTGGCAAAGTGTTATAAATCAACGTTTCGCTTGTCTGCGGTGCAAGACATAGTGGGGTGCCGTGGTGGTCCTGACCCGCTCGGGGTCAGAAGGTCTTGTGTGCGCCGGCAACAGAGTTCCCGTCCTGTCTGAGAAGCGGGAGTCTCCCCGATTACGGGTGAGGCGCTCCTCCTGACGATGGTGGATGTTTTCCGGTTCTGGTTCACCACGCTCCGCGTCAGGCCGGAGTGGTGTGCGGTTTTCCAATAGCAGGGGCCGCGGCCGAACATCTGGCCGCAAGAACCGCCCCGCATTGATCTGAATGTTCTGGAGGATCCTTCATGCAAATCTCGCTTGATGCTGCCCGGTCCATGGGCAGACGTATGTTGCATCGTGTTTTCGCGGCTTCGACGCTGCTGCTCCTCAGCGCCAGCGCCTTGCTCGCCCGTCCTGCGGAAGAAGCCGGAGGCGGCGAAGCGAGTCTTAAGCTTCCCGACTTGTCCTCGGTTAAGTTCATTTTCGGCCTTAATGGCCATACCTTGCTGCTGTTCGGCATCTTCATCTGCCTCCTGGGTCTGCTCTTCGGCATGACTATTTTCATGAAGCTGAAGAACCTGCCGGTGCACAAGGCCATGCGCGAAATCTCCGAGCTGATTTACGAGACGTGCAAAACGTACCTCGTCACCCAGGGCAAATTTCTTCTCCTGCTGTGGGTCTTCATCGCCATTGTGATCGTCCTGTACTTCGGTATCTTGTCGCCCGTTCCCGGAAAATCCATCGGCGTGACGCTGCCGATTATTCTGCTGTTCAGCCTCATCGGTATGGGCGGCAGCTACAGTGTGGCGTGGTTCGGCATTCGCGTGAACACCTTCGCCAATTCGCGCACCGCCTTCGCGGGCCTTCGCGGCAAGCCATACCCCATCAATCACATTCCCCTGGAATCCGGCATGAGCGTGGGCATGATGCTGATCAGCGTCGAGTTGCTGATGATGCTGATCATTCTGCTGTTCATTCCGGCGGATTACGCCGGGCCGTGCTTTATCGGTTTCGCCATTGGCGAATCGCTGGGAGCGGCCGCGCTTCGTATCGCCGGCGGCATCTTCACCAAGATCGCCGACATCGGCTCCGACTTGATGAAAATCGTATTCAAAATTAAAGAAGATGATGCGCGCAATCCCGGCGTCATCGCGGATTGCACCGGCGACAACGCGGGCGATTCGGTTGGCCCCACCGCTGATGGCTTTGAAACCTACGGCGTGACGGGCGTCGCCCTGATCACCTTTATTCTTCTGGCCGTGAAAGAACCCACGATTCAAGTTCAACTGTTGGTGTGGATCTTCGTGATGCGCGTCATCATGCTCATCGCCAGCGCACTCGCTTACTTCCTCAATGGCGCAATTCAGAAAGCACGCTACGGCAATGCCGCGGAAATGAATTTCGAGGCGCCGCTCACGTGGCTCGTCTGGATCACTTCCTTCGTCTCCATCGCGTTCACCTACGTGGTTTCGGCTCTTATCATTCCGTCACTCGGCGGCGATGCTTCCCAATGGTGGAAGCTTGCCACCATCATCTCCTGCGGCACGCTGGCCGGTGCGGTCATCCCCGAACTGGTCAAGGTCTTCACCTCTACGGAGTCGCGCCATGTGAAAGAAGTGGTTGTCTCCGCGCAGGAAGGCGGGGCATCCCTCGGCATCCTCTCTGGCTTCGTGGCCGGGAATTTCTCCGGCTACTACCTGGGCGGCGCGATCGTCACTCTCATGTCCATCGGCTACCTGATCAGCAATTTGGGACTCGGACATATGATGGGCGCGCCTGCGGTTTTCGCGTTCGGCCTGGTGGCTTTCGGCTTCCTCGGAATGGGGCCTGTGACCATCGCCGTGGACTCCTATGGCCCGGTGACCGACAACGCGCAATCCGTCTTCGAGCTTTCCCAGATTGAGCAGATCCCCAACATCAAGGAAGAGCTGAAGAAGGACTGGAACATTGATGTGGACTTCGAGCGCGCCAAGCATCTTTTGGAAGCCAACGACGGCGCCGGCAACACCTTCAAAGCTACCGCGAAACCCGTGCTGATCGGCACGGCGGTCGTCGGCGCAACCACCATGATTTTCTCCATCATCATGGCGCTGACCCACGGCCTCACCAACAATCTGGACAAGCTTTCCCTGCTGCACGCTCCGTTCATGCTTGGCCTGATTACCGGCGGCGCCATGATTTATTGGTTCACGGGAGCTTCCACACAGGCCGTGACGACGGGCGCGTACCGCGCGGTGGAATTCATCAAGGCGCATATCAAGCTGGAAAGCGCCGAAAAAGCCAGCGTCGCCGATTCCAAGAAAGTCGTGGAAATCTGCACGAAGTACGCGCAGAAGGGCATGCTCAACATTTTCATCGCGGTCTTCTTCGCAACATTGTCCTTTGCCTTCGTCGAGCCGTTTTTCTTCATCGGCTACCTCATCTCCATCGCCATATTTGGCTTGTACCAGGCTATCTTCATGGCGGACGCGGGAGCGGCTTGGGACAACGCCAAGAAAATCGTGGAAGTCGAGCTAAAGCAGAAGGGCACACCGCTGCATGACGCCACCGTCATTTGCGACACCGTCGGCGATCCTTTCAAGGACACTTCGTCTGTTGCACTCAACCCAGTGATCAAGTTCACCACGCTGTTTGGCTTGCTGGCCGTCAGTCTGGCCGTAAAGCTCACCGCGGAAACCGGCGGCACGCTCTCGCACATTCTTGCGGCAGCGTTCTTCCTGGTGTCGTTCACGTTCGTCTACCGCTCGTTCTACAGCATGCGCATCCGCGGCTCCGCCACGGAATAGCGCCTTCGCATCCAAGAAAGGCGCCCCAATTCAATGGGGCGCCTTTCTTTTGGCGCGCAAGTGTTACAATTCCTGCAGTTACTCACCGAGGTGCTTTTCATGCAAAAACTAGTATTTGCTTTCGTTAGTGGAATGTTGCTGCTTGTTTTGGCCGGGCCTGCACAGTGCCAGGTTGACACCAAGTGGAAGATTCATGATATGAGCCGCCCAGTACCGACGGTTGTGGATCCGGGCACGTTCAGCTCGCAGGACATGCCGGGGCGTCCGCCTTCAGACGCGATTGTGCTCTTCGACGGCAAAGATTTGTCGAAGTGGCAGCACGCGAACAAGAGCGCGGCGAAGTGGAAAGTGGTGAACGGCTACGCGGAAGTTGTAGCGGAGACCGGAAACATCCAGACGAAGCAGGAGTTCGGCGATTTCCAGTTGCACGTGGAATTCACCGAGCCGGTGCCTCCGGTCGGCGATAGCCAGGATCGCGGGAACAGCGGCGTTTACCTGCAGGGCCTGTACGAAGTGCAGGTGCTGGATTCGTACAATAACAAGACGTACGCGGACGGGCAGGCTGCCGCAATGTATGGCCAATATCCGCCGCAGGTGAACGCGTCGCGTGCGCCGGGACAGTGGCAGGAATACGACATCGTGTTTCACGCGCCGAAGTTCGACGCCGCAAACAAATTGCTGAAGCCCGCACGAGTGACCGTCTTTCACAACGGCCTCCTGGTACAGGACAATGTGGAGTTGACGGGACCGACGGAGCATCATGCGCGTCCGCCATATAAGCCCGGAGTGGTTCGCGGGCCAGTGGCGCTGCAGGATCACGGGAACCCCGTGCGCTTCCGGAATATCTGGATTCGGGAGCTGTGAGGGAAGTCGAACTCTCGGGCAGCAGCGACACTAGCACTAGCTCATTTTGTCACGCGAAAACAGATCACACGCCAAATTTCCGCTTACCACAAACTGCTTGTCCTTAGCGAGGTCGTAGAGAATATTCATGAGATCGAATCGCTGGTAGACCTGCTCAGCAAAAGCGACCTCAGCGGTGTCACTGAGAACCCAGGACTCCCCGAGGATCGCGGAAGCTTCCTCTCTATCGATTACGAATCCATGGTGCTTGTATTCATAGACCAGCTTATACGCAATGGCGTGCGCCTGAGATTTGAGAGCTGCCTTGCTACTGATTAACCTCTCGGCATACTGAACCGCAGATTCCGCGACCCGCTCGCAGTACCCGATTTGCTCAATCGTAACTCTCTGCGACATGTATTTCGCAAATGCGTCAGCACTCTTTGGGTACTGCTCGCATACGCTTGCAATAGTCTCGAGTGCTCGCTTCACTCCCAGGGCTGGCAAATCTCCCAGCTGAGGGTCTATAGGACCAAGCTCTCCTAAGATACCCATGTGGATCTGGTCGGCGCCTAGAGCTATTAAGGTAGCTGCCGATTTGGCAGCCCTGGGAACTACAACTACAAAGCGCTCCCTGGCATACTGCTGACATATCTTGCTGACTTGGTATGCTGGCTCGATTCGGCCTCCGCCGCTTCCCAGCAGCAGAAGGACATTCTTGTCGCGGCCCGGATTTAGAATCTGCATCGCTGAATATATGCGAGTAGAGTCCCACGATTCTATTCCTTCGTGTGGCTCGTAAATCCCCAAGAGGCAATATTCAGACCTATTGGGAAGAAGCTTCGAAGCCAGCTCCTCGATCTCTTTTCCAAGCCTCTCTCCTATCTGGCTATCGTTCGCGGTTTTCATGAACTCCAACCAACCAGGGATGTTCGGGGAAGGAGGCGGTTCGCTCGGAGAGGCGGTAAGAGCGGGAGTGGCACTAGGAGTAGAGGGTGCAGGTTGCAGGACCGGGCCGGGGCTGGTCATGAGGTTAACTCCTTTGCACTAGTATATACCCTCAAGCGGCGCACTGGTTCTTCATAGCGCCCTGCCTTCTCTGGGAAGCCTCGGGCCTTGCGACACGCCCTAGGCTCGAACTAGTCCTGGGAACTTATGTGAGTTATTGTCGAAGCTCGGGACGACGCCGTTAAGGTCGCGCACGCCGAAATGTTTCGTCAGAATCTCGCCGAGGGCTGTGCGGAAATCCGTGGCAGGCGCCAGATCGCACCCTTCATTTAATTGGTGGTCCTCAAGCCCCAAACATTGACCATACACGTGGCTGGCCTTGAGCTCGCCACCCACCACAAACATGCAATTCGCGTGGCCGTGGTCCGTGCTGCGATTCCCTTTCCGAGGTCCGCTTGAAAGGTGATGTCCTAATTTGGGGTTCGGGCTGCTAGATTGCGGGATTGAGCGTGCTCCGTATCCACTCCGAGACTGACTGGTTCTTGGCCTTGTCATGGCTTTCGTAGGCCGTAATTCGTCCGGCGTAATGCGAAGTAGTACAGTATTGGTATTATGAAGACGCGAACCATGGTCGTACTGTTGTTCCTGTCTGCCGTTCCGATGTGGGGATATCAGATAAAAACAGTCGAAAGCGAAAACGGTCAGCATAAAGAGGCTTCCTCTCTCAAGGGGAAGGAAACACAGAAATCTGAGCCAACTCCTCCAACCGTCGTGCAGCCACAAACTGCTAATGCTGAAGTAGGCAAACAAGATCGCCAAAGCCAGGAATCCGAGAGCGCCGCACACTCTCACGATTGGATTGATAAACTCAACGCTTTTTCCACAACGGTCATTGCGGTATTTACAATTCTCTTGTTCTTTGGGGTGATCTGGCAGATTAGCACGAGCAGAGATACGGAACGCGCTTGGGTTATAGATAGGATCACTACCCCCGCACCGCCAATCGGTTTTATACAGCAACAGCCCACCAATCTCGTTGCACATCTTGTCGGTTATGGTGCACAGAACGTGTTTCGCTTTGCGCTTGAAAATACTGGGAATACACCTGCCCGGTTGGTTGAAGTCGTAACTCATTACAGAAAAATAAATCGGCGACAAGATATTCCCCAGGAACCTGACTACGGAACAGGTACTTTTTTGAATGACATGCCTCTTAGCCCAGAAGCCAGC
>CAYOOS010000051.1:0-15427 GCA_964405585.1 uncultured Acidobacteriaceae bacterium
CAGTCGACGCACGCGGCCCTTGCTCCACTTCCCTCACGCGCTCAAGTACGGGTTGCCAGAAGTCTCCCAGCACCGCGAAGGGTTTCCCGGTCATCACAGATTTGTTCAACATCTCCCAGACTACCGCAAGCTCCACCAGAGTGCCCGTGCCACCCTTGCAGGCCACAAATCCGTCCGCCCGGCGAATCAGTTCAAACAACCGCTCTTCCCAAGACTTTTTCTTCACTTCCATATCAATCCACTGGTTTGCCTTCCGGCCAAAGAACTCCGCAGTCACACCGTAAGTTTTCCCGCAGGCTTCTTTCGCGCCGCGCGACGCAGCTTCCATTACGCCGCCATAGCCGCCGCTGCACACCGCGAATCCATTTTTTGCCAGGCAACGGCCCAACTCGCGCGCTTCCGCGTAGTCCGCATCGCTATCGCTGGGCCGCGAACTGCCAAACACCGTGATGATCTGTTCACCGCTCATCGGTTTCTTGTCTGCATGGGCGACGCTTTACTTCTTTACGTCAAATTCTTCCATCATGGCCAAGCACAAGCCGTCCAGTGCGTCGTGCACCTCATGATCCTTCACGTTTTCGTTGTTGCTCAAAAACGAAAAGATCAAACGGCGCCCGCCTGCCGTTTCCGCATAGCCGGAGAGGGTACGCACATGCTCGACGGAACCAGTCTTCGCGTGGATTTTTCCCATGATGCCGGCCTTCTTCATACGGTCGCTTAAGGTTCCATCAACGCCCGCGACCGGCAGCGAGTCAAAGTAAACCGGAAACCAGGTTTGTTTTTGGGCGTACAGAAGCAGCGCCACGAAAGCACGGGGCGTCACCAAATCGTGGCGCGACAATCCTGAGCCATCCTCCTGCACCACGTCGCCCGGCGCAATGCCCACTCTGGCATAAAACTCCTCCGGGAATTTGAGCAAGTCGTCCGAGGTGTCCCAGCGCGCCTGTTGGCGGGCCGCGGTGCGCAGCAATATTTCCGTGTGCAGGTTCTGGCTGATTTTGTTCACCAGCTTCAGTGTGGTTCCCAAGGGAAGGGATACATGCTCCGCAAGCACGGTGCGAGACGACTCCGAGGCGTCTGGATCGTGGCTAGCCCGCGCGGTACCGCGGAATTTCACGCCGCGATCCGTCAGCAGCCGCGCCAGAGTGGTCGCCGCGTGCTGTGCGGGTTCCTGAATCGCAAGAACCAGCTTGCGCGGTGCACTCTTGACCGGCAGCGTACCGGTAAGCAAGACGGTATTCGAGCCGGGTTCGCGCACCAGGGTGATATCCGGCTTTTCTGACTTCTCCGACTTTTCCTGCTTCTCGAGTTTTTCCCCTGTCGTGGCTTCATTCTTCACCGTGAAATCGGATGTTGCGAGGTCCACTACAGCGATCGTGGGGTCGCCGGGCTTTTCTCCCGGGGTGAGCGTCACCGTAACTGCGTTGTCATCCAACACAATGGCGGAGATGGCCGCGCCGTATTCCCAGACCATATCGTCAATTTCCCAGCCGTCGGGATAGCGATCGCGGGGAAAGTAGCTGTCATCGCCGACGATGTCGCCCGAGATTTCTTTGACGCCATGGGCGACCACCTGATCCGCCAAATCACTCAGGACCTTTTCAGGTGGCCCGTCGAATTCCTCCTTGGTGTCAAAAGGAAACTTGCGGTTGGAAAGGTTGGGATCGCCACGCCCGACAAGAATCAGATCGCCCGCAAGGACTCCCTGGGTAATGGACCCGTGGGTTTCCACGGTGGTGCGGAAGCGGTAATCGGGCCCGAGTTTGTCGAGGGCCAGCGCGGTGGTCAGCAATTTCATATTGGAAGCGGGCGTAAAATATCGGTCGGCGTTTTTCTCGTAGAGCGTCTCGCCCGTCGCCGCGTCGACCACCAGCAAACCCCAGGCACCCTTGTTCACTGGAGCCGCACTCACCAGACTTTCGGCCCTTTCGGCAAAGCGCTCGGGGGCCTTTTTCTCTTGCGCTCCTCCGCTGTCGACGGCGACTTGCCGTGCTGGGTGCACGTTTTGTGGACGGGCTTCGCCTGCATCGCCGCAGACTCCGATCAGAATCAGGAACCAAAAGGCCAATTGTCTTGCCACGCCGGTTTTTCGAGTCATAACTCCTCTATTGGCAAATACCACCGCATGAAAGTATATTCGAAAGTCTGCGGGAGCTCCCTCTGACAAAGTTTCGCGGGGGCACAGCGCGGTGCGGCTCCACAGAGCCGCCTTTGAGCCGCCCAGGCCGATTCGTCATAAGTTATGGGAACTACATACTGAAAAAGGTGGCAAAGCATGAAAAAGATGATCCCCATTCTCCTGGCCTACGCTCTCATCGCCCTCCCGCTGCAGGGCCAAGATAGGAAGGAAAAAGAGCGGCTGGAAAATTGCGGTACGGTCGTGCAGGAGATCATGGATATCCCGGACAATATTCCCCAGGACCTAATTGACAAAGCCGATTGCATTATCGTTTACCCCTCGGTGGTTAAGGCTGCATTCGTGTTTGGCGGAAGCTACGGACGCGGCGCGATGGTATGCCGCACTGGCGAGAATTTTACCGGGCCATGGAGTGCTCCCACAATGATGGCGCTCGAAGGCGGGAGTTTCGGCTTGCAAATCGGGGCACAGGCCACGGACTTTGTGCTGCTGGTGATGAACGAGCGTGGAGCGAAATCCATCCTCAGCAGCAAGGTGAAACTTGGCGCTGATGCTTCCGCGGCTGCAGGCCCCAAGGGCCGCAACGCCGAGGCCTCCACCGACGTGACCATGCGCGCGGAGATCCTTTCCTATTCGCGGGCACGGGGCCTGTTTGCGGGTATCTCCCTGGCCGGTTCCACAGTGAGGCCGGACAATAGCGCCAATGAGAATCTCTATGGGAAGCGCGTTGATCCAGGAGACGTCATCTTCAAGGGCGTTGTTCCAGTGCCGCCTTCTGCGCAGAAGATGGTGTCTTACCTGAACCAGAAAACACCGAAGAACCGTTCCTCGGGCAAGGAAATCTAACCCCTTTCTAATAATAAAGATAAGGGAGTGGGCTGTGGGTTGAACAGAAGTGAGTTGACTTCTATTCTTGAATGACTTATAGTCATTTACGAACGGAGGTCATGATGGTTAGTTCCTCGCTTTCCCACCCCTCCAACCGTCGCGAACGACGCAGTGTGGAACTTCGCGAACGAATATTTCGCGCGGCGTTGGACCTATTCGCAAAACAGGGTTTTGCGGAAACCACGGTGGAGGACATCACCAACGCGGCTGACGTGGGCAAGGGCACGTTCTTCAATTATTTCCCAAGCAAGGACCATATCCTGCTGGCCTTTGCCGAGATGCAAATCGCCAAGCTTCGCGTGGCAGTCGAAGAGGCTCGCCGCACAACCATGCCGATGCCGCAGTTCATGCGTTCGCTGGCCGCGCTGATGACGCAAGAACCGGTGCGCAATCCGGACATCATTCGTGTGTTGTTGCTGGCGTTTCTTTCCAATTTTCAAGTACGCGAGGCGATGCTCGATTTGCAGTCGAGGGTGCTGGCTTTCCACGCGGAGATGATCCAGATGGGCCAAGACCGCGGGGAGATTCGCAAAGACCTGCCAGCCGCGGACATTGCTCTGGTTTTTCGGCAGACGATTTTCGGCACGTTGCTGATCTGGTCGCTTTACGGCGATGCGTCGCTGCAATCGCGCATGGATTCCGCGTTTGAAATCATCTGGTCAGGACTATTGCCGCGTGCGCCGGGTAACCTTTCGAGTTCGGGCAGCGTATCTTCTGTAGCCAGGTAAAGGGATATAGATTATGAATCGCAAGCGTATTTTGATCATTCTAGTGGTGGCCGGGTTGGCAGCGGTGGCGGCGTATTCGGCGGGGTGGTTCCACCACGATACCCAATTGCGGGGCTCCGGCACCGTGGAAGCGCGCAATATCCGGGTGGGGTCGGAGGTGGGCGGACGCATCGACAAGGTACTTGTGCTTGAGGGCGATTCCGTTGAGCCAGGCCAGGTGCTGATTACGTTTGACGATCGCGAGTTGCAGGCTTCCCTCGCGGAATCGCGCGCCGCCGCGGAAAAGGCAATACGCGGTTTTCGCCCAGAGGAGATTGCGGAAGCCCGCGCCTCCGCCGCACAAGCAAAAGCAGAATACGATCAGCGGCGAAACGGATATCGGCAGGAAGATATTGACGCGGCGCAGGCTGATCTAGACCGCGCCACGGCGGACGAGGTGCGGACGCACCTTGATTTTCAACGTTACGACGCCCTCGCGGCGAAAGACCTCGTCTCCAAACAGCAACGTGATACCGCCGAAGCAAATTGGAAGATGGCACTGGCGCAAAAAGAAAACGCTGGACACAAGCTGGATGAATTAAAGCGCGGGTACCGTCCGGAAGAGATTGCCTCGGCGGAGGCCCATTATCATCAGACGCAGGCCACGCTGGAAAAATTCGAGCGAGGCAACCGTCCCGAGGATATTGCGACCGCGCGCGGTGCACTGGCTTACGATGAAGCGCGTTTCCGCGAGCGGCAGGTCTTGGCACCCTCGGCGGCAACGGTGGAAGTGCTGGATGTGCGGCCGGGCGACCTGATTGCGCCGAATACGCCGATCGCCACGCTGCTGGAGCGCGATCAGATCTATGTACGCATTTACATTCCGGAAACACAGATAGGGCGCGTGCAACTGGGGCAGAAAGCGGAGATCCGGGTGGACTCGTTTCCGAACCAGGCGTTTGCGGGGGTGGTGGAGCAGATCAATCAACAGGCGGAGTTCTTGCCGCGCAATGTACAGACGGTCGAAGAGCGCGTGCACCAGGTATTCGGGGTGAAGGTGCGCATTGATGATCCTTCTCACCGCGTTCTGGCCGGGATGGCGGCGGACGTGAAGCTGTCCCCGGCGAGCTGAACCGTGACCTCTTCGACAAAACCCTCCATTTCCGCGCAACATCTGGTAAGGCGTTTCGGGCATTTCACCGCCGTGGACGACGTGAGTTTCCGAGTAGAGAAGGGGGAGATTTTTGGATTTCTGGGACCCAATGGGAGCGGGAAGACCACAGTCATCAAGATGCTGACCGGGCTGTTGCCACTCAGCGGCGGGCACGCCGAAGTGGAAGGTTTCGACGTCGATAAAGATGCCGAAGCGGTGCGCGAGAACATCGGGTACATGTCCCAGAATTTCAGCCTGTACACCGATCTCACCGTTTCCGAAAACCTGACTTTTTATGGCCGAATCTACGGTCTTTCCAACGACCATCTGCGCAAGCGCATGGATGAGGTCGTGCAGCTCAATGGCCTCGGCCCTTATATCGATCGGCTGGCTTCACGACTTTCCGGCGGGTGGAAACAGCGGCTGGCTCTTGGTTGCGCCATGTTGCACCAACCGAAGCTGGTTTTCCTGGATGAGCCCACGGCGGGAATCGATCCCGTGGCGCGGCGGCAGCTTTGGGACCTGCTGTTCGATCTTTCCGGTCATGGCATCACGTTTTTTGTGACCACGCACTACATGGATGAAGCGGAACGCTGCAGCCATGTTGCCTACCTTTATTTCGGGAAGTTGATTGCCGACGGAACGCCGGACTCCCTGCGTGAGCTGCCCGATGTGCAACTCCCCGGCACGCTGCGCATTGAGATCACAACGCCACAGGTGACGCGGGCGCTACGCTTTGCGCGCGAGATTCCGGGAGTTCGCAGCGCCACCATTTTCGGGCAATCCATACACGCGCTGGTTGACGAGAACTGCGACATGGAGGGGCTGCGAAAGGAGCTCCTGAAGAAGAACATCATCGTCGCTGAAATACGCCCACTGGCTCCGAGCCTGGAAGATGTATTCGTCGAGCTCACTTCCAAGCACCAAGCCGAGCAGGAGGCTACGTGTGAATAACGTATTTCGCGGCTTCGGTGCGGTGTTTTATAAGGAATCGCTGCATATCCGGCGCGATTTTTCGACGTTGTTTTTCTCGCTGATCATACCGATTCTGCAGATGTTTCTGCTCGGCTATGGCATCGACACGAACATCCGGCAGATCAATACTGTTATCTATAACGCCGACGGGCGCCAGCAGAGCCGCGAACTTCTCGACCGGCTGAAGAATTCTGACACGTTTCACCTCATACGGTACGTCAACAACGACCGGGACCTGAATGACGCGATTATTTCCGGGAAGTGCCGCGTGGGCATCAAGATTCCCGTGGATTATTCCGACCGGTTGCTACACCAGACCGGGGCGCAGGTGCTGGTGCTGATTGACGGCTCCGATTCCTCAGTTGCCGGACAGGCCATTAACGTCACCACGGCGATTGGACTGGATGAATCGCTCCGGCGCGTCCTGGCCAGCAGCGATGCTACTTTTCCGGTGGAGATGCGACCGAAGATACTTTTCAACCCCGATTCACGTTCGCCGAATTTCTTTTTGCCGGGGCTGGTAGCTGTTTTGCTGTTGAATGTGACAACGTTTCTCACTGCGTTTTCGATCGTGAGAGAAAAGGAACGCGGGACGCTGGAGCAACTCTTCGTAACGCCCGTGCGCCCCATGGGCCTGTTGCTTGGGAAATTGCTGCCATACCTCGCAATAGGTTTCTTTGAGTTGAGCATGCTGCTGGTGGCGATGCGTTTTCTGTTTCGCGTGCCCATCCACGGCAGTGTTCTGCTACTCGCGTTTCTCTCGCTGCCATACCTATTTGTGTCACTTTCCCTGGGCATCCTGATCTCCAGCAAAGCCACGACGCAGGCGCAAGCGATGCAGCTTGCGTTTCTGACCATACTGCCGAGCATCTTTTTTTCGGGGTACATCTTCCCGCGCGAGACGATGCCTAAGTTCTTCTACGTCCTCAGTTATTTTGTGCCGGCCGCTTATTACATCAACATCACCCGCGGCATCATCCTGCGCGGTGCTGGCTGGGTACACCTGTGGTCGGACGCGCTGGTCCTATTCATGATGGGCTCGTTCCTGCTGATTATTGCAGCCCGCCGCTTCCACAATAAAATCATCATGGCGTGATATCCTGAGTTCTCACTTCAGGGGATCGTTCGTGTCCTGTCCAATTTGCCAGAAACGCAAGCCGGGGCGTTTTTGCCCCGCCAAAGCGGAGAGAATTTGTTCAGTGTGTTGCGGCACGGAGCGGGAAGTCAGCATTGACTGCCCCGCCGATTGCGCTTACCTGCTTTCGGCGCACCGCTACGAAGACCAACACCCGCGGCCGCTTCCCGCAAATACGGCGCTGCTTGATGTGCGGCTTTCGTCGGACATCGTTCACCGGCATCCCCAGGTTCTTTCCTCGATTGCGTTCACCATTGCCAAATTCTGCGCGGCGCAACCCGCCACGAGCGATCCGGATGTGCTTGCGGCGGTTCAGGCGCTTGCCGAATCGTACAAAACGCTGGTGGCCGGGATTGTTTACGAGCAGCCACCCGCTGGGATGCTGCAGCACGAACTTTATGACGCACTCGCGGCGTTTCTTACTGAAACGAAACAGCAACCCGCGCAGGCGCCTGCCGGGCCGATCGGGGATGCCGAGCTTTTCCACTTGCTCGTGTTTTTGTTCCGCATGGGATTGCTGCGCAGCAACGGCCGGCCGCGTTCGCGCCGGTTCATCGAATTCCTCCGCGGGCAATTCCCCGCCGCACCGGAATTGAAGCACGAGGAATCCCGCATCATCGTTCCCTGAAATTTTTTCTCTTTACAGATACGCTGCGGCGGCGGCGCCTGTATGCACGGGGGTTGCTGCAAAGCCTTACAATGAAAGGCCGGGCGCTTCCTGAGAACCCCTTTAATCCAAAGGCGGCCGGACGGAGTGTCATGAAATCGCGTTTACAAGTTATGAAATTTGGCGGGACGTCGGTCGGCGATGCTTCCTGCATCGCGAGAGCTGCACAAATTGTTGCGGCGGCCGCGAGGAATACGCCGTGCGTTGCAGTGGTTTCCGCGATGAGCGGGGTGACCAACCAGCTAATTGAAGCTGCCAAGATCGCGCAGTCGGGCGACCATGGTGGCGCTCTGGCACTTCTGGAGAAGCTTCGCGCGCAGCACGATACGGCCTTGGCCTTGCTGATTCCGAGTGAGGAATCGCGCCTACCCATTCGCCAGCGCATGGAAGAGGTTTTTACCGAAGGACGGCGGCTCTGCGAGGGCACAGCACTGTTACGCGAGCTTACGCCGCGCGTGCTGGACGCCATTTCGAGCCTGGGTGAACGGCTTTCCGCTCCCATGGTGGCGGCGGCCGTTCGCGAACTGGGATTGCAGAGCGAGGCCGTGGAAGCCACGCGATTGATCATTACGGATGCGTTTCACGGCGGCGCGGAGCCGGACATGGCGTTGACGCGCGAGGCTTCGCAGGCCTGCTTGCGCCCCTTGCTGGATGCGGGCGTGGTTCCCATCGTCACTGGGTTTATTGGCGCGACGCCCGCTGGACAGCTCACAACGCTGGGACGGGGCGGCTCCGATTATTCGGCGACCATTCTGGGAGCAGCGCTCGACGCGGACGAAGTGATCATCTGGACGGATGTGGACGGCGTGCTGACAGCGGATCCGCGCCTGGTGCCCCAGGCTCGCACTATCCCGGTGATTTCGTATCGCGAAGCCGCGGAGTTGGCGTATTTCGGCGCAAAGGTTCTGCACCCGAAGACG
Source organism: uncultured Acidobacteriaceae bacterium (assembly GCA_964405585.1). Classification (GTDB taxonomy): domain Bacteria; phylum Acidobacteriota; class Terriglobia; order Acidiferrales; family UBA7541; genus Acidiferrum. Next base: position 8,583 of record CAYOOS010000051.1, read on the forward strand.
CTGAAGCCCGTGGTGCAAGCGGCGATTCCCGTGTGGATTCGCAATAGCTTCGCGCCGGAGCGGCTGGGAACGAAGATCACGCCGGAAGGGCAAAGCACGGGAGGCGGCGTCAAGGCACTGACCGCGATCCGCGACGTGACGTTGATCAGCCTCGGAGGCCCCGGGATCGTGGGGTTGCCGGACGTGGTGGGGCGCACGTTTTCAACGACGGCGGACGTGCGCGCCAATGTGCTGTTGATTTCGCAATCGTCCTCGCAGAACGACATTTGCTTCATCGTTTCCTCCGCGGACGCGCAACGGACGGTGGATGCGCTGCGCAAGGAGTTTGCGAGCGACCTTGCTCATCAGAAAGTGGAACATATCAACGTGGATCCAAGTATCGCCATTGTCGCCGTGGTTGGCGAAAACATGCGGGGCATCCCGGGTATTGCAGGAAAAACGTTCAGCGTGCTCGGCACGCACGAGGTGAACATCATCGCCATCGCGCAGGGGTCGTCGGAGTCCAACATTTCGTTTGTGATTGAAGAGAAGGCGGTGAAGACGGCGCTGCTGGCCAGCCACCGGGAATTTGGGTTGGATGGGCCAGCGAGTTGAGTGTTGTGGTTGACGCGCGAGCCTAACCGGAGGAACAGGATCCGGAGCGTTGCAATTCACCGCTAATTGCAGCGGCATCCCAGCCGAGGGATAGCTGCGCACGCCGGCTTGCGGGACGATCGCCTTCCCAGGGTCGAGAGGCAAATCCATATTTCTGGCGAATGCGGTGGACGCGTTCGGAAGCCTTGCGGCGGTATTCTTCGGGGGCATAGCCGTTGTGGCGGTACCAATCGTCGTATTGTTTAGCCAGGCGCGGGAATTTATCGCGAACGAACGGTAGGAACTGCCTTGCGGAAGCGGGCATCAGAAACAGAACGCCCGAGAAAAACCATTCCGCACCGGCCGCTTTAGAGGCTTCCGCGACGCGTTCCAATTCGCCTTCGCCATCGGTGATTCCCGGAAGCAGGGGTGAAGCTGAGACTCCGACGTGCAATCCGGCTTCGCGCAGTTCCTTCACAGCATGCAAGCGCAGATCGGGACGCGGAGCGCGGGGCTCGAGCAAGCGAGCGAGGCGGGGCTTCAGCGTGGTGACAGTGATGTTGATGCTCAGGGCGGATTTGGAAGCAATCACTCTCAGGATATCGATATCGCGCACAACCTGGTTGGACTTGGTGATGATGGAGATGCTGAGGCCATCGCGCTTGGCGAGTTGCTCCAGACAGGCGCGAGTGACGCCGTACTCGCGTTCGGCGGGCTGGTAGGGATCGGTGGCTGTGCCGATGGCGATATGTTCGGCTTGTGTGAAGCCGGAAGCTTTCGATTCGTAGGAGTACTTTTGCGAGACGTCGCGAGCCAGCAGCGCGGCGGCATCTTGTTTCACGAAAATCTTGCGCTCGAATTCTCCTCCATCGATTTCCATGTACTCGTGGGTGTAGCGCGCATAGCAGTATTTGCAGGCAAATTCGCAGCCGCGGTAGGGGTTTATGGTCCAATCAAAGGGCACACGATCGGAGTCGCAGCGGTTCAGGATGGATTTCACTGGGAGCAGGAAATACTCGGGCTTTTCGGCGGACTGGCGCCTGGTTTCCGCCGCCGGAGATTGTGCAGCGAGGCGAGCAATGCCCACCAGTGGCGCACGAGGAATCTGGAGTTGAGGCGGGGGGCAATCCGCCGTAGGGCTATCCAGATTTCCCTTGCACCAGCCGGGTGCACCCTGGGCAAGGGTACCGGCCTCTGGTCTTGGGTTTGGCTCATTGGGGCTAAAAGGAAGGAAGGAAACAACGGGGCGACGAACGGGGCGGCGCCGGATCGTGGGAAACGGCGTCGAATGGGGAAGAACTGGGGACATAGCTCACCTCGGAGCGAGAGCATTGTTTCGCTTTTTATTCGCCTTGTCAAGGGGATTTACAGACGGAGGGTTGTCTTTGGCCGGAGACGATTGGGGAACTTTTCAGGTGGAGAGCGGGAACTGTAGATAGCAACAGTAATCTGGAAAGTAGAGGAGAATTCACGATGGAGATTCAGTCGAAAGCAGGTCTTGCACTCCTGGCGCTGGCGCTGAGTTGTGCGCCGATCATGGCGCAGGGCGATCCACAGGATCAGCCGTACGAGCAGCAGGGAGGTCCAGACAGCATGGGGCCGGGTGGCCCGATGGGACATGGAGGCCCTATGCAGCGCGGTGGCCCAGGCGACGGGCCGGGCGGTTGGGGCGACCGGCAGGAGGGATTTGGCCGAGGCGAACGCATGGGCGGGCGTGGATATGGCGGGCGACGCGGCGAGTTCGGGCTGGCACGCCTTTTGAACAACCCGGAGATTCGAGAGAAGGTGGGAATTACGGCCGAACAAGCCGCCAAGATTCGTCAGGACGAGACAGAGTTTCGCAAGGCGGAAATTCGCGACCGTGCGGACCTGCAAGTGAAGCGCATCGACCTGGAGAACCTGTTGTCCGCCGAGAAGCCGGATCGCGCGGCGATCGACGCCAAGTTGCAGGAAATCAGCACGGCGCGGCTCGCACTGGAAAAGTCCGCGGTGCATTTCCGCTTGACGATGCGCGAGGCGATTACGCCGGCGCAACGCGAGAAGCTACACGAATTGATGAGAGAGCGCGGAAGGCGCGAGGGCGGAGCAGGGCGGCCGGGCGGACCTCGAGGCGAAGGACGCAGGGGGCAGCATGGCCCAGCACTGGCGCCTGATGGGCAAGGGCAATCGCAGCCAAAGAATTAAACAAATCAGGAAAAGGACTCTGGCATGTCCAGAGAGAAATACTAAAGGCGCCGCCGGCTGATGAGGCCGACGGCGCCTTCCTGTTTGCCTTGTGACTTTCGCTGAATCATTCAGAACGGCGCGGAGCCGGCTGCCAAACACAGGGCATTGGAACTGTGTAGTTCCAGATATGTGCGCGATTTGTTTCGCTTGCGCGGCGCGTCTTGGCTCTGTTCTAATTTCGTCGGTAACTGCTGCGGCGGCGTTTTCTTGTCTGGGATTCTGGTTCTGAGGACAGTTCTCGTGCGCATCCTTCTGCTTTCCATCGCGCTTGCCCTCTGCACTTTGACTGCCCCGAGTGGGGGGGCAGAAGCCCAAACTCCTGCGCAGAAACCTTCTGTAAAAGCCCCAACGATAACCACGGAGGCGGCGCCACCCTCGCCGGTTTCCAAACACTACCCGATCCTGGTGATTGCGCACGGCAATGAGCCCGAGTGGAGCCTCCGCCTGGGAATGAAGGGACCGGAGCGGTTGGATCGCGTGAACTACCCGCCGGTTGTTTTGGAGCCGGGGGAAGTCTCGAGCGATGATCCCGGGAAAGCCTGGACGTACCATGCGAAGGACACGGCGACGGGCGCGGACGTGACGGTAAAGCTATTCCGGGAGGCATGTAGCGACACGGCGGCGGACTTCAAATACACGTTTCGAGTTTCGGTAGATCACGCGCAGATCGGCTCACTGAACGGCTGCGGACAGAGCACGCCGGACAAATTCCCTGAATTTCGAAAGAAGAATCAGATTGAACCGGACGACAACCCTGACGACAAAGACAAGGACAAGAAGACAGTTCTGGACCCGATCACGAACTTCAAGATGCCGGTGGCCGTTGCGTACTTGAGTTCGGCCGATAAGGTGATTTTCAAGCGCGGCAGCGTAGCTCGCCAGGTAGCGGCCGATGGTTCGCAGCTTGCGGTTTCGCATGACGGCACGCGGCTTTTATATACGCGCGAGGACAAAACTGGAGGCCGCTTAATTATCCTTTATGACTTCCCTGCTGGAAAGTCAACGGAACTGGTTCGTGGGAACGTGCAGCAGGCTATTTGGTCTCCGGACGACAGGCGTTTCGCGTACCTGAAATTTGAGGACGGGAAATGGCATCTATGGACAGCGCCGGTTGCTTCGCCGGAGACCGCAACGGCCTTCTATTCTGGGGATGTTACGTCGATCGACGGATGGGTCGATGCTCATACGATTCTTGTGGACGACTTGCAGAAACTTTCCTGGGTGAGTGAGGACACACCGGTACAGCGGGTTATTCCGGAGAAGGAAATGTTTGGCGACGCCTTCGGTTTCTCGAGCGCCAATACCGTGAGAGTGCATCCACTCAATCCGGATTTGCTTTTGGTGTCCGCGGAATGGGTTAAAGCTCCTGCCGGCACGCCAACCGACAAGGGGATGGGGAACGGCCAAGGGTTTTTCCTGTACGAACTAGCATCGAACCGTCGCGTCATCCTTAGCCCATTGAACATGTTTGCGCAGGATGCCGTGTGGTCGCCGGACGGCTTGCAGATCTTCTTTACGGGGACAGACACGGCAAGGACGACGGCGGTATACCGCATGTTTTGGGACGGCACGGGGCTGCAGAAATACGTTGCAGGGAGCGATTTAGCTATCGGGAAATAATGCAGCGACAAACTGCTGCCCGTCCCACCGGACAGGTACCCCTTACGAAAACGTGCCCAGAGGGCCGATGTGGGCATTCTTACATGGCCCTATACTTTTCCAATGGCAACCCTTTCTGATGCCGGAGTGCGTCAAGTCAGCATCCTTGTTCTGGAGGATGATGCGCGAAATTCCGGCGCGCTGAAGCAGATTCTGGATTCGGAGGGTTGGCGGGTGCGCGTGGTGGAAGACGTGCCGATGTTGCACGTGGAACTGAAGACGGGGGAGTACGCGCTGCTGATCGCCAATGTGGCCCTAATCGGGGTGGAATCACCTACCTTCCAGGTATTGCGAGAGCTTGCGGGCGTGGCTCCGGAAGAGGGCGGGCGACTGCGAATTCTATTTGTGGTACCAGAATTGTCCGGCAGCCAGTTTGTGGGACATCTGGAGGTTTCGCACCTGCCGTATGTGCTGCGGCCATTCCACCTGCACGATTTCCTGGAAAAGGTGAGCGACCTGTTGGTGGAAGTCAAGGCCATCGAAGCGCCGCTGCGCATGACGCGTTACGAATTCGGGGCAGCGCGGAAGAAGAAAAAAGAGTCCAGCCGGACGACATCCATGTTTGCTTCGCGCGATTCGTATTCGTACACGGAAGAAGAGATCGCGGAATATGAGAAGGCGGAGTCCGAGGCTTCGCGCACCCGGCGGGGCAAGCTTCGGACCAACCTGGGCGACCCACGCTCCTGATTCGCAAATCCATAAACTAAAGCAAGAAAAGAGAGATTTCTCGCTTCGAGGACTCCGCTCGAAATGACGGAGTTTCAGTTCGCCGAGATCGGGTCGAGCCGTGCTCGCCTCCTACGTTGCGGCCCGCCTCAGAAGGCGGGCCCTACAGGGACATTCACATTTGCAAGAAAATCAGAGTGGTCCGTTCTAACTCCAGAACGTGCTTTTGGCGCACGCACAGGAGGAAAGTATGGACCGTTCATTCTTTGCGTTATTGGGAAGTGGGCTGCTTGGCATTTCCGCAATGGGATTTGTGTGGGCGTCGCCGGGATCTCCTGGGCAGCCGGGGAAGGCGGATGGCGATTGGCGGCTTCTGGAGCCGGTCAGCTACGAAAACCTCACCGTGTTTCCTGTTGTTAGTTCGTCCGGCTATGACACGAGCGCTTTCCTGACATTGGAAGAAGGACTATCGCGGGGCGAAGTGACCGTGCGGGAGCAGGGTGGAGAGACGATGATCCGGAATCGCGGGAACGAGCGGCCCGCCCCGCAGAGTTACGGCGGCCCGTCCGTGAATCAACTGGTGCTGGTCAACCGCAGCAAGAGGCCGCTGCTACTGCTTGCGGGTGAGTTGGTTAGCGGAGGAAAGCAAGATCGTATTATCGCCAAAGATCGGATTGTAGCGCCGTTTGGTGATCCGCTGCCGCTGGACGTGTTCTGCGTGGAGCACGGGCGCTGGTCCGCCGGGTCGGCGTTCAATGAGGCGAAGACGATTGTCCACCCGAGCGTGCGGGAAAATGCAGCGATTAATCAGAAGCAGGCAGAAGTTTGGGCGGCGGTTACGGGCGGGTCAAATGTATCCGCCAGGGCAGGCAGCGCGACGGCTGCACTTCCGAAAGTAAGTGCGGCGGAAATCAACGAAACGGTGACGGTGGAGGCACAGACCCAGTCGTACACGAAGATTTATGAATCGCGGCGCGTGGGGAGCTCGGTGGATACAGTGGTGGCGGAGATGCAGCGGCGCTTTCGGAGGGAGACAGCTGGATTGAAAGGCGAGCGCGTGGTGGGAGTGGTGGTGGCGTACGGCGGAGAGGTGGCGTGGAGCGACATTTTTGCGTCGAGCGAGCTGTTTGATGCGTACTGGAGCAAATTGCTTCGCAGTTATGCGGTGGAAGCGGTGGCGCGGCCCAATTTGCGGGAGGAGACGTCGGTGGACGATGCGCGCGAGTTTTTGCGACGATTGGACGGGCACGAGGAGACGGAATCGGAGCCGGGCGTGTATCGCTGGCGGGAGATCAACGCAAACGGATTGTCGCAGATTGAATTGGATGCGCTGCAGCCGAAGGTGATGACGTTGCACCGGTTGGTGGTGCGGAGAACGAGTTAGCCGCGGCTCAGACGGAGGAGGGATGCAAAGAGAATATGTTTGGTCGGTTTGGCTTCAACCGTAAAAGCGGCGGGAAGCCGCCGCACTCCAAAATTGCGCAGGACACAGAGATCGCGCGGACATGGGGCGCAGCGTGCTGCGCCCCTACGGGTGCAAATCTGCGCGGCGGACTATGCTGGGATCCCTTAACTCGGCCAGGAGTTGGGTTGCGGTGGCGGGCCAATTCGGGTGGCGAAGATTGGGGGCGATTTCGGCAAGGGGTGCAAGGACGAAGCGGCGATCCAGCATGCGGGGATGGGGGATTTGGAGTTCGGGAGTGGCGATGGAATCGTTGTCG
>CAYOOS010000052.1:0-15363 GCA_964405585.1 uncultured Acidobacteriaceae bacterium
CAGAAATCGATATCAATATCGGGCATGGAAACGCGTTCGGGATTCAGGAAGCGCTCGAAGAGCAGGTTGTACTGAAGCGGATCCACATCCGTGATGCGCAGAGCGTAGCTGACGAGGCTGCCTGCAGCGGAACCCCGGCCAGGGCCGACGGGAACTTCCTGTGCCTTGGCGTAGGCGATGAAATCCCAGACGATCAGGAAGTAGCCCTCGTAGTGCATCTTCTTGATCATTTCGATTTCGGAAGAGAGGCGGCTTTCGTATTCGGCGAGGGGATTGCGCAACGCACCCTGTTGAGCAAGGCGTTCGAGATATGGGACGCGCTGAGCAAAGCCTTCGCGGGCCATTTTCTCAAAATAGCTTCCGGGTGTGTGGCCTTCGGGAACTTTGAATTCGGGGAGCGCATTTGGAATGCGCTCAATCTTGACGTTGCAGCGCGCGGCGATATCCACGGTGCGGCTGACGGCGTCGGGAACTTCGCGAAAGACCTGGGCCATTTCCTCGGCGGTTTTGAAATAGAACTGGTCGGTGGCAAATTTCATGCGATGGGTGTCGCTCATGGTTTTGCCGGTCTGGATGCAGAGCAGCACTTCCTGAGCATGCGCATCTTCGTGGTGCAGGTAGTGGCAATCGTTGGTGGCCACCAGGGGGATGCCGGTTTCCTTCGAGAGGCGGATTAGTTCGCGGTTGACGCCCTTTTCGATCGGCAGGCCCTGATCCTGAATTTCCAGGAAGAAGTTCCCTTTCCCGAAAATGTCGCGGAGCTTGTAGGCATTTTCGCGGGCCAAGTCGAACTTTTCTTCGACGACGCTTTCCGTGACCGGACCGCGCAGGCAGGCAGAGAGGGCGATGAGTCCCTTGTTGTGTTTGGCGAGGAGATCGTAATCAATGCGCGGCTTGTAGTAGAAACCTTCGAGGAATCCGGCAGAGACTAGTTTAATGAGATTGTGGTAGCCCTCGAGGTCCTCGCAGAGAAGGACGAGGTGATTGCTGCCGCGGACACCGGGCTCCATTTCGCCGCGCTCGCCGTTGGCGCCACCATTGGGAGGACCGGCCTTTTCGCCACGGTCGTGGCGGCTGCCCTTGGCGACATACACTTCGCAACCGATGATGGGCTTGACGTCGCGCTTGCTGGCTTCATTGAAGAAGTTGGCGGCGGCAAAGAGGTTGCCATGATCGGTGACGGCCACGGCAGGCATTTTCTGGCGAGAGGCCTCGTCGAGAAGTTCGGAGATATCGCAAGCGCCATCGAGCAGGCTGAAGTCTGTGTGGAGGTGCAAGTGAACAAACTGCGGATGGCCCATGGAAGTTGATTGTAAATCGGCGGAGGAGGAAATGCGAACGGGATTGTTGCGATTCCCACAGGGCGAAGAGGCAAACTGCGAATCGCCAGAATTCCATGCATTGCGTTCGTGGGATTGTATACTCGCCTTACGAACTTGTGTTCGTCATCCAGAGCGAGGAAAACAATGCGCAATCTTAGCGGAAGTGCGGGCTTGCCGGCGGAGCGGTGGCGGGAGATGTTGCGAATGACGGGAATGATTTTGATTGGAGCAGCACTGGGAATTTTGCCTGCCGGGGCGCAGGAAATAACGAACGAAACGTTGATGGTAAAGCTCGATGCGAAGGGCGGATCGTATCAGATTACCAGGCGCGGCGAGCGCGCGGTGTTGACGAGTGGCGTGGCAGCCAGGGTTGATGGGCGATGGTTGAGGCCCGGCGATTACCCGCAACATCAGGCGCAGGAATCCTCATTTAGCGATGCGCTGGGCGCCGGAAAACAAATCACGCTGACGTGCTCCGGGAAAAAGGATGCGCCGGATCTGATTTTGGTGGTGCAGATGTACGAGAAGCGACCCTATGGCGCTGTAACCGTCAAGGTGCGAAACGACCGGCCGAAAGACGTTACGGTACAGGAGATCCGGAGTGTGGAGGCGATTGTCAATCCAGTGATTCAACTTGGCGGGTCTCCTTGGGCGATACGTATGCTTTCTGACAGCTTCAGCGAAGATTGGCCGGACATGAAGATCTACGATTTGGGGAAGGCGCCCGAGGGTCTGCATCGCGGAGTCGGCAGCCAACTGATTTACAACCGGGCGAGCAAGCAAAGCTTGTTTCTGGGCGCGCTGAGTTCGGAAAAGTTTCTGACGATTTTGCGTTTACAGAGCGCCGGCAGCGGGGAGCAAACCAGGGTGGCGTCCTACACCGTGGACTCCACGGGAACGACGGAAATTCAGAAGGACTTCAATTTGAAGGACGCCGCAGCGGACGCACAGGTTGAACTGAGCCTGCCAGTGAAACCCGGCGAGACTTTGTCTTCCGAGCGGATGCTTTTCGCGACTGGGCCGGATTATCACGCGGAGTTGCTGGCGTATGGCGAGGCGATTCGACTGCTGCACCATCCGCGCCTGCCGAGACAGACTCCGATTGGTTGGTGGAGCTGGACGGCCTTTTATGGAGCGATCAACGAGGGCGAGACGTTGGCGAATGCGGATTGGCAGGCGCAACACCTGAAGGCGCTGGGCTATCAGTTTTTTCAGATTGACGAAGGCTACCAGTACGCTCGCGGAGAATTTACGACCACAAATGCTGCCCAATTTCCCAGCGGGCTGCGCTACGTGGGCCATCGGATCACCGGCGATGGGCTCACGCTGGGCCTTTGGACAGCGCCGTTCGAGGTGACCAGCCGGGCGTGGGTGTACGAAAAACACAAGGAGTGGCTGGTGCATGATGCCAAGGGGAATCCCATTCCTTTGGGAGACGTATGGGATCAGAACATTGACACGCTGTACGCTCTGGACACGACGCACCCCGGGGCGCAGGAATATCTGCGGCAAACGTACAAGACGCTGGTGCGCGAATGGGGAGTGCGATTTATCAAGCTGGATTTCATGGACACAACGGCGATCGAAGGCTACCGCTACGCGCCGAATACAACGGCGTTGGAAGCGCAGCGCATCGGCTTGCAGATTATTCGCGATAGCGTGGGCGAGGACGTGATTTTGGATAAGGACGGAAGCCCCATGCTGAACGCGGTGGGGTTCACGGAGACGGGCAGAGTGGCAACGGATACGTCGCATTCGTTTGCGGGCACGAAGACTGCTGGAGTGGGAATTGCCGCGCGGTTTTACATGGATCGCAATTTCTTTGTGAACGATCCAGACGCGTTCAATACGACGAGTGAAGACTTCAGCGATATGGCGGAACTTCCCGCGACACTGCCGCTGGCCGCGGCGCAGGCGTCCATTGCGCTAGCGAGCGTCGCCGGGGGCATGTATGAGATTGGCGACGACATGACAGTGCTGGGTGCGGCGAAGGACCGGCTCGCACTGGTTGAGAACAAGGATTTGCTGCGTATGGCGAAGTGGGGGCATGCGTCCACTCCGGTGGATCTGCTGAGTTATGCGCCGGAGGATGAACAACCGAGTATTTTTCTGCTGCAGGAAGGCCCGCGACAAGCCATCCTTACGGTTTTCAATTGGACGAAAAGTTCGCGCTCGCACACGTTGCGGCTTGCGGATTTGGGATTACCAGCGGATCACGCGTTTTCAGGTATGGATGTGTTGAACCCGGGGGCATCGGTGGCGACTGAAAACGGCGGCGTGCAGATCAAAGATGAACCAGCCGAATCAGTGAGAGTGATTAAGTTGATTGATCAGAACGTTCCGGAGACGGCACCCGTTATCATCGCGGATGTACCCGCGAACGCAAAAGCAGGCGAGACGTTTAGCGTGATGGGAGAAACGCAGACGGGCAGCGTGCCGGTGGTGGAGTATTCCTGGGATTTCGGAGACGGTGTGTCCGCGCAAGGCCAAACGGTGAGTCATGCTTATACGCATGCGGGCGAGTTTACGATTGTGCTGAAGGCTGAGGGTGTGGACGGTGGAGAGAGCCAGAAGAGCTTCATCGTGAAAGTGACGAGAAAGCTCGATGCTTTTACCAGACTGCGAGACAACAAGCGATACCGCGAACCGACCGAACAATAGGAAGCATCGCATCAATACTTCTGGCTACCAGCGTGCGTACCCCAGGGGTTAAAACCCCTGGTGTTGTGGGGCTCTTGGGCACGGCTGAAGCCGTGCCCTCCCGGGAGCTATTTAGAGATGGCCTATATTGGTCGGTGGCCGTGACGCGTGGACAGAGCGCGCTTATTTCTTGCCTTTGGATTTTTTCGCGTTGGCCGCTTTTTGGGAGGCCATCAGACGGGCCTTTGTGGCGCCCTTGTCCGCTCCGCCGTGCTTCGCCGGGGCAGGTTCGGCGGCCTTCTCGCCGGCTTTGACGGGCTTCTTTTCTTTCTCTTTTTTCTTTGGCGCTTCCTTGATGCCGGAAAACTTGCGCAGCATCTTCACGCGCTCTTCGGGCGTCTTGCCGCGTCCGTTCAATTGCGCAGCGAACACTTCCTGGACCACGTGATCGAACTTCGGGCCGCGTGCCATGCCCAGGGCTTCCAGTTCGTTGCCAACGACGGGCAGCGCCAATCGGATGGGCCGCCACTTGTGGAGAAAGGCCTTCAATTTGGAGATCGCGGCGGAGTTGTTGGATTCCGCAAGGAGATAGGCGACGTGCTCCATGGAGAGCTTTTCGATGTAGCGATAGGCGTCGATGGGCGTCTTCGTTTTCTTGCCAGCCAAGTCTTTCTGAATTTCATTGACCTTGTCGGGAAAGTTCTCGATCAAATCAATTTCGGCGGAACGGAAGCCCAGCTTAGAGAGTAGATGGCTGGCTTCGCGGTCCTTCAAACGTCCCAAAATGGCGAGCATCATGGGCGTGGCGAGGCGCGGGCGGAAACCGGCCATGAAAAGGTCGTCGCGAACCTTGATGACGCGGTTAATGGCCTCGTAGTCGGGATGTTTCTTGTCGAGGAGCGGGTGAACGCGTTCGAGGAGATTGTTCTCTTCCCAATCCTTGAGAGTGAGATGAGGGCGTTCTTCCTTAGCCAGGGCGCGCAATTCATCGCCGGCATCTTCGGGGGTGATGGTGTGGTGGAGTTCGCGCTCGATGGCGAGATTGAACCATTCCTGGGTACGCGATTCGAGTTTGTAACCCATGCGCGCGGCAATGCGCAGAGCGCGAATGAGGCGCACCGGCTGATTGGTGAAGCTGTGAATGGTAAGGGCGCGGACTTCGCCATGCTCGATGTCAGAAAGACCGTTCGTCGGATCGAGCAAAAGGCCGCGCGAGGCGGGATTCAGAGAGATGGCGATGGCGTTCAGGGAGAAATCGCGGCGGCGGAGATCCTCCATGATGGTGGACCAGCGGATTTCGGGGCGCGTGCCGGGGCGGACGTAGTGATCGTCGCGGGCGGCGGAGATGCTGCCCTCATAATCGCCGGTGAAAAGAATCTCGACCTGACGCAGCTTTTCGTCCTCGGAAAGGACTTTCGCGCCACCCTTTTCGAGTTCGCGCGCCATCTTGGAAGGATTGCCTTCCACGGTGAAATCGAGATCGCGCAAAGTGGCGCCGGTAATCAGGTCGCGCACAGTGCCACCGGTGAGATAGATGTTGAAGCCCATAGCCGAAGCCAACTCCTGAACACGCAGCATGGCCGCGCGTTGTTCGGGTGACAGCCGGCTTTCCAGCAAGAACATGTAGTCTGGCATTGCGCTCCTTCCGCTTCAGGGTGGTCATGCCCGGTAGGGCTGCCGCACCCGCGATGTAATGCGCCCGCGCGCTAAGCGCGCGGGTGATGTGCCTTGTAAATCTGCTTGAGCCGCTCCTCCACGACGTGGGTATAGATTTGCGTCGTGGATATATCGGAATGGCCCAACATCAGCTGGACGGAGCGCAGATCCGCGCCGCCTTCCAGCAAATGTGTTGCAAAACTGTGGCGCAGCATGTGCGGCGTCAATCCGTTGCGCATGCCCGCCTGCCTGCCGTAGGCAGAGAGAATCTTCCACACGCCGACGCGGCTGAGCGGCCCGCCACGGCGATTGATGAAGAGTGCGGTGGGGTTGGACTGCTTCCCTGCCTTGATCAGCTTGGGACGGGCGTCGCGCAGGTAGCGGTCCACAAGAGCGAGCGCCTTTTTCCCGATGGGCACGATGCGTTCCTTGTTGCCCTTGCCGATGCAGCGGACGCAGCCCGCGGTGCGGTCCATGTCCATTACACGGAGGCCAACCAATTCGGAAACGCGCAAGCCGGTGGAATACAGCACTTCGAGCATGGTGCGGTCCCGCAGCCCCGCAGGTTGCTTATCGTCGGGCTGAGCGAGCAACTTCTCGACCTCTTCGAGGCGCAGATAGCCAGGCAAGGAGCGGCGAATCTTGGGCGATTCAAGGTTCAGGGAAGGATCTTCGGTGCGTAAATCGTGAATCAGGGTAAAGCGGAAGAAGTTGCGCATGGTGACGAGATGGCGTGCCACGGTGCGGCTCTCGAGCTTCTGGCGGTAGAGACTGGCGAGGAAATCCACCAGGTCATCGCGCGAGATGGCCTCCAGCGTGAGCTTTTTCTTTTTGGCAAACTCGTCGAATTTGAGCAGGTCTCGCCGGTATGCGGAGACAGTGTTGGGCGACAGTCCCTTTTCCACACGGACGTAGGTCAAAAACGCGGCAATTGTCGTGGCAATTTCCATTACGTACCCGCCAAACCTTCCGCGGCTCCCGGCCGCCGCATGGCAATTCCATAAACTTCTTCGACTTCAGGGCATTTGAAGAGCCAGGTCAATCCGATGTAAAGGACGGTGGCGCCCAGGATCATTGCGACGAAGACTACCAGTTGCAGAGAAAAGGCGCCCTGAAGCGCGTTCTTGGCATAGTAATTGGCGATCAGGCAGCCTGCACCCATGATTGCGGAACACAGCGAAATCTTACCGATGGAGCGGAAAATATCAAACATACCCATTGGGCCGTAGCGCAGGCGGAAGATGATGAAGAGGGTGAAGAAGTCGAAGAAAGTGGCGAGCGCGGTGGCCAGGGCGGGCCCGCCATTCTGGAAGCGGCGGAAGAGGAACTGCAAGAAAATGATGTTGAGGACGATGTTCAACACAAAAGAGATGGAAGCAACGATGACGGGCGTCTTGGTATCGCGCGCGGAGTAGAAGGCTGGCACGATGAGTTTTACGCACGCGAGAGCGGGCAAGCCGATGGCGTAGTACAGCAGGGGCCGCGCGGTGAGGCGGGTGGATTCGGCGACGAATTGACCGTGCTGGAAGAGTACGCGGATGATGGGCTCGCGCAGAATCATCAGGCCCATTGCGGCGGGCACGGTGATGTAAGCGACGATGCGCACGGCGAAGGTGAGTGTTTTCTTCAAGCCATCGTAATTATTGGCGGCGGCTTGGTGAGCCATCATGGGAAGAATCGCGGTGGCCACGGCGATGGCATAACCGCCGAGGACCAACTCCATGACGCGGTCCGCAACGTACAGAGCGGTCAGGCTGCCGCGTGGCATGCGGGCGGCTTTGGCGAAGTACGTGTCCACGAAGAAATTGATCTGCGAGATTCCCAGGCCGAAGAAGCGCGGGAAGATGACGCGGGCGACGCTGCGAATTCCAGGGTGAGAAAACGAGATGCCAAAATCGAAGCGCATGCCACGGCGGACCATCTGCGGCACCAGGATCAAGAATTGCAGCGCGCCGCCGACCAAAACCCCCACGGCTAAAGAGACGGCCGGGCTGGAGAAATAGCGCCAAACTACTGCGGTAGAAAATGCGATGATGGAGATGTTGAGAAGAACCGTGGTGGAGGCGGGCAGGGCGAAATGGTTGAAGCAGTTCAGAATGCCCATACCCAGAGCGGCGAGGCCCACGAAAAAGAGATAGGGGAAGATGATGCGGTTTAGAGCGATGGCTTGATCCCAGCCAACAAGAATGTCGGCTTGGGTTGGAAATGGCACGATGACCTGGCGAGAAAAGACCACGCCGAGCACGGTGATGACGGCCAATACGAGAGCCAAGGTCCAGAAAAGCTTGTTGGCGAACTCCCAGAGCTCTTCCTTGGAACGCTCGCGCATGTAGGTGGTGAAGACGGGGACGAAGGTGGCAGCAACGGTGCCCTCGCCGACCAAGCGCCTGAAAAGATTGGGGATACGGTAGGCGAGAACGAACGAGTCGGCGCTGAGAGTGGTGCCGAGGAGCAGCGTAATACGCTGGTCGCGGACGTAACCTAGAACTCGGCTTACAATCGTAACCAACGAGATGATCGAGGCCGACTTCAGAATCTCTTTTTTCTCGGACAAGGGCTGGCTCTCAGGACCTAAACCCAATAAAAACAATGAGTTGACAGGAAAAACGTGTTTAACTTAACATAACCTCAACAATTCTGCAATGGTTTCGTGCCAGAAACGGAAAAATTCAGTTTGAAACAGCGCGCCCCAGCCACGACCCACAAAAAAGTGGTGATTGAACTCCTCGACCGCACGGTCGTCCGCGGGTTCCTGAACCCGACCCGACTGGCTGCGGCGGAGGCGCTGGATTTGTTGACGCCCGATGGTGAACACGAACAGATTGCCCTCGATAAAGTGCGCGCGGTTTATTTTGTGCGCGACCTGACGGAGGAGTTCGAGCCGGAGCGGAAATCGTTTCTGAGCCGGCCGAAACTGGATGGGTTGTGGGTGAAGCTGCGGTTTCGCGACGACGCGATTCTTGAGGGCGTGATACCGAACGATTTGCTGTCGTTGTTGGAGAATGGTGTGCACTTGACGCCGCCGGATTTCAATTCCAATACCGACCGGATTTATGTGCCGCGCTCGGCGCTGGCGGAATTTACTGTGTTGGGAGTGGTGGGGATTGCGCGGCGGAAGCCAGCAGCAGCCGCAGCGGTGGCGGCGCAACCGCGCCTGTTCAACGAGTGAAACAGTAGCCGGTTATTTAGGCGAAAAGCGTCAATCGGGGCTTCCACTTTCAATTCTGTATCAAGCAAACTGGAGTAGCTATTTTTTCTCGTTGCCCCAGGATGCGACATAGATTAGCTGATAGAGCGAGCTTTGACCGTTGGCTTTGATTACCACGATGTGTTGCTTCTCCTTTGTGCCGGCTTTAAAGACCATCCCGCCCTTCTCCGAATTGCCTTCATCACAGCTAATTGGTTCTGGAGAACCGTTTTTTGTTGCGTCGGTATCGGACGGCGAGGGGTGAGAGCAATCGAGGACCTTTCCGTATTTGGCGAGAGCCTTCTTGTAATAGTCCGCGATTTTATCTGGAGAGGCATCCGACTCCATCTTCAGGACGACCAGTTTGAAGCCCGAACCACCGCCCCAAAGGCCTAAGTTTGCGCCGGTGGAATCCTCGTCTTTGTCTTTGTGGCGGCGAGAACCCGGATAGAGAGGTAGGCCGACATCCTTGGCATCGGCCTCACCACTCATAACCACGCCTGCTCCTTTTTGTTCCTGGGCCGATGTATGGGGCGGAGCCAGGAAGAGGACAGCAAGGGCTATGGCGGATAAAGAACGGAATGCCAGCGGGCACCGGAAGCGCCACCGGTCAGAATTGAAAGAGAACAAAGACATTGAACCTCCTCGGATTGTGAAGCGTGCCTGGATATTGGATGATACGCAAAAGTGGCAAGCAAAGTTCAGGGCAGATGTAGGACTTATGATGTGCGATTTCCTATTGGAACCTGAAAGCAGTTCCCTGTTGCACCTGCCAGTTTGTTCGCGGTGTTACCGAGGGGCTTCCTGATAGAGGCCGATGAGGTTGCCGGCTGGATCGAAGAAGCTGGCAATCCAGGCGGTACTACCTGGAGAGTCGTGGTGGGGAGAATCGACAATGATGCCACCGTGGGAGGCAACCTGAGCCAGGGTGGCATCAATGTTGTCGACCCAAATGTGAGCCAGAAGACCGGCTTCGCGAGAGATTTCTCGGCCATTAACCCAAGAACCGCTTACGTTTCCAGTGGCGTCATCGAAGCTCGGATGAGGTGTGTCTCTGTGCCGGATATTCCAGCCGAATACTCTCTCGTAAAAGGAAGCGGACTTGGCCACATCCATTGCAGGGATCTGGAGGTAACACAAGCGAGGACGACGTAGCTGGGCGAGGCGGGAGGCGGGATGCGCCACCGTTGCGCCCCACTCGTCAGGACTTACGTCGCGAGCATGCCGGGAGAAAAGCCAATGGTGTCCCTCAAAGTCCTCCACGGCGTACTGGAGTTCGCCATAGACGGTCTCGTGGAGAGCTTCGAGGAGTTTAACGCCTTCCGCTTTCGACCTGCGGAAATGCGTTTCCAAATCTTCAACGAACACAGTGAGGCTCTGCGTTCCATAACCAAGTTTTGCGGGGCTGGCATAGCCGTCTGGCGCCCTTTTGAGCATGATCCAGGCGTTACCCAGATACAATTGAGCCCCGCTGGTGGGCTTGCCGTGGCGGTAGTGTTCGGAAAAGCCAAAGGCTTTCGCAAGCCAGACAATCGCTTCGTCGACATCTCGATACCGGATGTGCGGCAGGACAGAATCCGCCGGCACGGAGCGATTTTCGATCATGCAGACCCCCTAAAGAAATTGCTAGGCCAAAAAGTCTGCGAAGCCGCAGCGGTTATTTGATACCCAGCCAGGAATTGTAAATGGCCTGCTGCTGTGCGGTGGGATGTTCCATGGGTTTGAGCGAATACGTGTAGTAGGGGTTGGGTGCGAGGGTGAGCGGGAATTCGCGCATCTGGCCGAGGCGCTGGACCATCACGCGAACCGTGACGCCGGGCTTATACGCGCTGATGAGTGCTTCGACATCGTCCGTGGAGGTGGTAGCGCGGCCATCGAGAGCGATGATGAGGTCGTCCTTATCAAGACCGGAGGATTCCGCAGGGCTTCCTGGAGTGACGTTCCTGATCGTGGAGGTGCCATTGTCCTGCTTCGTGAGGGCGAGACCGGCCCAGGATTTCGTGGAGTCGATTTTTTTCTCGACGGAGATGCCCGCGTAGGCGAAGTAGGTTTCGTACGGAATCGGATCTTTGCCGCTGATGTAGCGGCGGAAGATGTCGCTGACGTCCTGACCGGCGATTTCCGAAGCGGCGTGCACGACGTCGTCGGGCTCGAAGCCGGGTTTAGGCAGCGCGAAGCGGGAATAGAGGAGGCGCATCCAATCGTCCAGCGATTTCTGGTTGTGGGTGTCCTGGCGAATGGCGAAGTCCAGAATGTGGCCCATGATCTGGCCGCCGTTGTAATACGAATAGGAAGTGTTCAGGAGATTGTTGTCCTGGACGATGACTTTGTTGCCGAAGAACCAGGTGTCCCAACTGGTGTCCTCGATGCTGCGCTCAGTGCGGCCGGGGAGCTTTTCGTAGTCCGTAATGAGCTTGGCGATATCGTCGAGATACTGCTGCGGCGTGGTGAGGCCCGCGCGAGCGATGGCGAGAGTGCCGTAGTAGCTGGTGAGCCCCTCGGAAATCCAGAGCGAGGGAGTGTGGACCATCTGTGAATAGTCGAACGGGCCAAGCGGGCGGGGACGGAGGCGCTTGACGTTCCAGGCGTGGAAGAATTCGTGAGAGGAGATGTAGAGTTTGAGGGTATAGTCCGTGCCGCGACCGGGAACCGGCGTGGTGCTGTCCATGTCTTTTGAGAAGTTGATCTGCGTGGAATTCAGGTGCTCGAGCCCGCCCCCGGTCCTGGGCCAGACGTGGAACAGGAAATAGTAGTCTTTGAACGGAGCGGCTTGCGCGCCGCTGCCAGCCACGGGTTGGAAGATGGGGACGATCGTTTCCACAATTTTCTGCAGGTCAGTGGTGAATTGCGCGGTGCCCTTGCCGCCCATCACGTCGTGGAAGATAACGTGATACGTGCTGCCGAGGGCCACAAAATCTTTTTCGGTGAAGTTGGAGATTTCCAGAGGAGCGTCGGCGAACCAGTCATAATTTTCGGCGCGAAATGTGTGGTCGGAGGTGTGCTCCATGCCAGTGGCCACTTTCCAGCCGGAGGGAACGTCGATGGAGAGTTCGATGGGGCGCTCTTTGCCGCCGACGAGATACATCCAGGTGGCGGGGCCTGCGATAAAGGCGTGGCGGTCGTCATAGTGGCCGACGTTGTTTTGCAGAGTGTTGAGATAGACCTGGTAATCGATGGTGACAGCGGTGGCACCGGCAAGGTCGATGCGCCAGGTCTGGCTGTCGGTCTTGCGCCAGACGAGTTCCCTGCCCTCGGCAGTGTGCGCACGAAATCGTTGCACGTTGGCGGCGTAGTTTTCGATGGAGTAGGAGCCGGGCGCCCAATCGGGCATTGCGAAATCGGCGGAGGCGCCCATGAGCGCATCGACGCTGAGCGTAACGTCGACCAGGTGCGTGTTGGGACGCTCGAATTTCAGCTGGTAGTGGAGAGAAGCGGGTGCAGCAATGATTGAGGTGGTGATGAAGAAGAAAATGGCGGCAAAGTGCGAGGCACGTATCAAGCGGCGCGGGGGCATGAATCCTCCAGAGAATCCAAGCAAGAAGTAGCGGGCAGCGAACGCGTGAAATTGTAACAGCTTTCCGG
Source organism: uncultured Acidobacteriaceae bacterium (assembly GCA_964405585.1). GTDB lineage: Bacteria > Acidobacteriota > Terriglobia > Acidiferrales > UBA7541 > Acidiferrum. The sequence continues at coordinate 12,388 of CAYOOS010000052.1, forward strand.
TGCTTCTCCGCCTCAACGACTGGGCATCAGGTAGGTATTGAAGAACGCGTGCGTTTCCGCGGCCAGACGGTGACGCGCTTCGGGAGTCGTGAAGGTGTGGCCGTCTTCCAGCTTGACGAAATTCACGGGAACGCCCGCCTGCTGGAGTTTTTCGTAGAGTTCCTGCGCTTGCGCCAAGGGCACATTGTCATCGTGCGTGCCATGCACGATCAGGAATGGCGCGTTTGACTTCGCGACGTTGAAGACAGGCGAAGCGCTGCGCCACACCTCGGAGAGCTTGGAGAAGTCTCCGCCAAACAGCTTGGCCAGGAATGCCTCTCCATCCGTATTCCGATTTGCAAGGAAATCGCTGGGGCCGCTGACGTCTACAACGGCCTGCACACGGCTGGAATACTTGGCCAGAGCCGGATCGGCATTGTCGCGCGTGTCCACCATGCCAAGAAGTGCCGCCAGTTGTGCACCCGCGGAGTGCCCGTAAGCGCCGATGTGTTCGGGGTCGATGTTGTACTTCGCGGCATTGGCGCGAAGCCAGCGAACGGCGCGTTGCACGTCATCCAATTGCGCCGGCCAGCGGTTTTCGCTGCCGTGCAAGAGACGATAGTTCGCGGAGACAGCCACGAATCCCGAGCGCGCCAGGAAATTCCCCATTCCGCGCATGGTGCTTTTATCGAGGCTGTCCCACCCGCCGCCGTGAATCATTAAAACTGCAGGCCGCGGGGTGGAACTAGGTTGAGTTGGCAGATAAAGATCAAGGAGCAGCTTTTCGCCAGATTGAACTCCGAATTCAACATCTTGCTGGACGGAAACCGCATCCGTGGATTCCGATTTTGTGGCTGGGGTGGATGTTTGCGGGGGTTGAGTTTGTTGGCCAACAGCGTGAATGGCGCAAGCAAATACAACCCCAGCCAGTAACAAGCTTTTTTGGAACATGTTTAAGATCATTGGTCCGTTTCAGCCGCTCAGTGGACGGGGTTGCCGTCTGCGTCGATTTTGTGGACTTCGCCAATGTTCAGTTCGCGTATGCCCGCTTCGACTTTGCTCATGTCACCCACCACCATCCAAACGAGATGGGCGGGCTGTACGTACTTCCTGGCGACTTCGTTGGCGGATTCTGGCGTGATGGCCAACACTTTCTGCGTGAAGGTGTTGTAGAAATCGTCCGGCAGGTTGTATTGCAGAATCGTTCCGTACGCGCCGGAAAGTTGCTGCGCCGTCTCAAAGGATCCGGGGAGACCGAGGGTGGCGTTGGATTGCTCGTCCTTGAGTTCGGTCTCGGTGATTGGTTTGGAGCCCACAAAGTTTTTGTACTCGGCGACGAGTTCGGCAAGCGACTCCTTGGTCTTGTCCGTTTGCACGGGGGAAATGCTGTAGTAGGGACGTTCGCCGCGCGCGGGAAGAACGCGGGAGCGCACGCCGTAGGACCAGTGCTTGTCTTCGCGCAGATTCATGTTGATGCGCGAACTGAAGGTTCCGCCAAAGATGTCGTTCACCATGTCCAGGGGCACTTCGTCGGGATCGTTGTAGGGTGGCGCAAGTTGCGCGGCGACGATGAGGCTCTGGCCGGAGCCAGGACGGTCGATCAGATAGACCACGTCTTTTTCCGGCTCGGGAACTTGCGGGATCGCCCTAGGGGAAACTTCGCCCTGCTTCCAGGAACCGAACAGCGATTCGAGCTTTAGCTTGATCTCGGCCAAAGTGGTGTCGCCCACGATTAGCAACGTAGCGTTGTTCGGCTTGAACCAGGTGGAGTGGAATTTGGCCAGGTCCTCGCGGGTCATCTTGCTCACACTGGATTCCGTGCCTGTGCCAACAAACGCTCCGTCGTAAGGATGGTCCTTGCCGTAAAGCAACGTAGGCAATACGCGCAGGGCCATGGCTGCGGGAGTGACCTTTTCACGTTGGATGGCAGCGAGGCGATCCTTTTGCAGACGTACAAACTCTTTTTGTGGGAAGGAGGGATGCAGGATCAAGTCGGCATAAATTCCCAGGGCCTTGTCCACATTGATTTTGAGGGCGTTCAGGTCTACGTACGAGTAGTCCAGATCGGCCCCGGCCGAGAATTCAGCGCTGAGTGATTCGAGTTCTTCACCGATTTGCAGCGAATCGCGCGTGGGCGTGCCTTCTTCCAGCATGCGCAGAGCGAAGCTGCAAGTGCCGCGAGCATCCTCTGGATCGGCGGCGTAGCCACTTTGCACGAGCAGCGAGAAATTCACGACCGGGGCGGTGTGGCGTTCGGCAAGGACGATTTTCAGGCCGTTGGAGAGCGTGGCCTTTTGCATGGGAGGCAGGTTGAGAGACATGGCAGAGCCGAGCGCGGGTTCCTTGGAACGATCGAGGGGAGCGGCAGCTTTCAAGGTCGTAGGATAGGGCTGCACTTCCAGGATGTAATCGCCGTCGCTGAGCCAATCGTTCGCGGCCTTTTTCACCGAGGCGGTGGTGGCGGCCTGAACCTGTTTCAGATAGTCCTTGTAGCAATCCGGATTGCCGGTGAAGGTCTGGCAGCGGGCGAGGATGTCGCTCTTGCCGCCGAACCCGCCGATGCGTTCCATGATGCGAGCGTAATCGCCGAAGATTTGCGTTTTGGCAAGCTCCAGTTCGGCTTCGGTCGGTCCGTTTTTCAGGAAACGTTGCAACTCTTCATCCGCGGCCGTTTCCACCTTTTTCAAGTCCACACCCGGCTTGGCGGTCAGCACCATGTAGAACTGTCCGGCAATTTCGCTGCTGCTATCGCTTGTGCTGGCGCTGGTGGCGATTTGATCCTTGTAGACGAGGCGCTTGTAGAGCCGCGAGGTTTTACCCGCGCCCAGAACCTGGGCGGCCAGATCCAGCAAGGACTCTTCCGTAGAAGAGGCCTGGGGCACGTTCCAAACGCGATATAGACGGGCCTGGGGGACGCGATCCTGCACCCAATCGCGGTGCGTGCCGGTGCGCTTGGCTACCCATGCTTCCTGATGGGTGATGGGCGGTCCCGGCGGG
>CAYOOS010000053.1:0-1107 GCA_964405585.1 uncultured Acidobacteriaceae bacterium
GAGCGGAACGTTTGAAGAGTTGACCAACCTGTTTATTTTTGCGGGATGGATTTTTTATGGGCTGGCGGTAGTGGCGTTGTTCCGGTTGCGGCGGACGGAACCGGAAATGGAGCGGCCGTACCGCTGCTGGGGATACCCGTGGGTGCCTGGGGCGTTTGTTTTGGGAGCGTTGGCGTTGACGGTGAATTTGTGGCTGGACCGGCCGGGGCGGTCGACGATGGGGTTGCTGCTGATTGTGGCGGGGCTGCCGTTTTACCGGTGGTGGCAAAAATCGGGCTCGCGAACAAATTCTGAAAGCAAAAGTCAGGCGTGAGCGGATTGGACGTTGGAGGCGGGCTGAGCGATGCGGAGGAAGGTGGCGTCCACGCCGGGATGAACGTTGATGGCAGGATGGAGAATCTTTGCCATAGCTGCAACGCCAGTGACGAGACGCGGGCCGGGGCGGGAGACGTAGCTGTTGGCGTCGAGGGCATAGACCTGGCCGTCGCGGACAGCGGGGATGGAATGCCACTCGAGGGGAAAGGCCAGCGAGAGATATTCATCGCGGGCTTGTTCCTTGGTGTAGCCGCAGGGAGCAATGAGGAGAACGTCTGGTGCGGCGGCGAAAATTTCTTCCAGGGTGACGCGGAAAGAGGGAGTCTTGGGCTGGCCGAGCAGGTCGAGGCCGCCTGCGCTCGCAATCATCTCTGGAACCCAATGGCCGCCAACATAGAAAGGTTGAAGCCATTCCAAAAGAACGACACGGGGACGATTGATGATGCCGCGAATTTGCAGTTCGATTTCGCCGAGCCTGGTGCCGATGGTTTCCACGAGGGATTCGGCACGGAGGGCGCGACCGGTTTCCTCGCCAACAAGCAGGATGTCACGCCAGACATCGCCGAGTTCCTGAGGATTGAGGCAAAGCACTTCTGGACGCCAGGGAAATCTTGCCAGGGCGGCAGCAAGATCGTCGGGAGAGGCTGCGCAGACGTGGCACAGATCCTGGGTGACGATGAGATCTGGGGCAAGCTGTTCGAGGAGACCGGCGTCGACAGCGTAAAGGCTTTCGCCGCGTGCGATGAAATCACGGACCTGAGCATCGATTTCTAGGGGAGAGGAGTCGTGGGG
>CAYOOS010000053.1:1117-15162 GCA_964405585.1 uncultured Acidobacteriaceae bacterium
AGGATGACGACGGTCTTGGTGCGGGCGCGCGGAGGGAAATCACATACATGGCTGACGCCGACGATCTCGTGGTCGAGATGGAGGGCGAAAAGAATCTCTGTGGCAGAGGGAAGGAGCGAGGCGATGCGCATGAGGCGGACTGTACCACACAACGGCGGAAAAACGATGCCTGCGAGTGAGGGCGAGCCGGTTTAGCGTTTATTTGTAGAGAAAATATTTGCGGCGCAGTTGATCGAATGTTGCCAGGTCCGTGGACCAACTACTGACGATTTTTTCCGGGGAGACGCCGGCTTGCAGATCGTGGACGGTTTGTTCGTTGCCGAGGAGTTCCAAGGTTTTAGAGGAGTCAAATTGCGTGGGATAGGTCTTTTGCAAGAGGGCGGCGATTTCCAGACCCATGCGCATCGAGCGGACGGCGGCGCGATCAGTGACCTTGATGCCGACGCCGCCGCAGCGCTGCCCCGCGAAGAGGCCACTGACGGGAATGAAAGGCTGGTTGGAGAAACGGAGGCCGGGAAGATTTTTGGTGTTCAGTTCGGCGGCAACGTCTTCGCCATTGATCCAAGGCGCACCGAATTCTTCGAAGGGGGCTTCGGTGCCACGGCCAACGGAGATGCCTGCGTTCTGCAGGATTTCCAGGCCGGGGTAAAGGATGGAACCTTTCAGGGTGCGGAGATTGGGAGAGGGTGGAATCCAGCGTGAACCGGTGCTCTCAAAGAAATAATTGCGGTGCCAATTTTTCATTTTGATGACGTGGAGATCGGCGTTGATGTGATTTTCGGAATTATAGAATTGCGCGAGCTCACCAATGGTGAGGGCATAGCGGACGGGGATGGGATAGTAGGCGACGAAACTGGTTTTATCGGGGTCGAGCATAGGGCCTTCGACAATGTCACCGGTGAGAGGGTTGGGGCGATCGAGCACAAAGAAGGCGATGTTGTGTTTAGCGGCTTCTTCCATGCAGTAGCCCATGGTGGTGGTGTAGGTATAAAAACGAACACCGGCATCCTGGACGTCGAAAACAAGAGTGTCAATGCCTTGCAACATATCGTCGGTGGGACGGAGATGTTCGCCATAGAGGCTGAAGATGGGAAGGCCGGTGGAGGGATCCTTGGAGGAAGAAACTTTTTCATCGGAATGACCAGCGATGCCGTGCTCGGGGCTGAAGAGCGAGACCAGTTGGACGCCGGGAGCTTTGGCGAGGAGTTCAACAGTGGAGCGGCCCTGAAAATCCACGCCAGTATGATTGGTGATGAGGCCAACGTGTTTGCCGCGAAGTGAAGCAAACTTTTCGGATTCCAGGACATCGAGGCCGGTTTGCACGCGGCCCACGTGGCTGTGCTGCGATTTGGGATGTTTCTGGGCAGCGGCCGCAAAGGGTGCGGCGAGGAAAGCAGGGAGAAGCGGCAGGAGAAGCGCGAGGAAAAAGTGAGGAGCGAAACGGCGCATAGGTTTCATAGCTCCCAATGATATTCTGGAACGTGCCGTTCGCAGCTTCATTGTTAGCAGGGAGTGCGCGTGCTATATACAGTCGAAGCGGCGGGCAGGCGGCTGGGAGACCATCGGAAAATGAACAGACGTGCTGCCGGATTGCTGTTGCTGCCATTTTCGATTTTATTTTTTATGACCATGAACGCGCTCAGTAAGTCACGAGAGACGAAACCCGCGGAAACAATAGGTAAGAAGAGAACCGCGCAGAGCACAAGTACGAGCGCGAGCAAAGCGACGCTGGAACAGGAGCGATGGGTGGAAACGACGCTGGTGCAGATGAGCCTGGAAGAAAAGGTCGGACAGGTGATATTCGCGACCTACCACGGCAGCTTCACATCCACGGATTCCGAAGCGTACGCGCAGATGATGAAGGACGTGAACGAACTGCACGTCGGGGGATTCATCAACGTCACGCAAGGGTCGCCGCTGGGCTACGTGAAGAGCCAGGCGTACCCGACGGCGGTGCTGACGAACCAACTGCAGTCTAAAGCGAAACTGCCGCTGCTTTTTGGCGCGGATTTCGAGCGCGGGACAGCGATGCGGCTGAATGAGGGAACATCGTTCCCCACGGCGATGGCGCTGGCGGCCGGCGGAAATCCCAAGGACGCGTACGCGATGGGGAAAACGACGGCGCTGGAAGCGCGAGCCGTGGGGATTCAATGGATCTACGCGCCGGTTGCGGATGTGAACAATAATCCGGGAAATCCGATCATCAATACGCGTTCGTTTGGCGAAAATCCCGCACGAGTGGCGGAATTTGTCAGCGAATTTATACGTGGCGTGCAGGAGAACGGCGGGATAGCGACGGCGAAGCACTTTCCCGGGCACGGCGATACGGCTTCGGATTCGCACATTGATTTGCCGGTGATCAAGGCGGACCGGGAGCGGCTGGATCATCTGGAGCTTGTGCCGTTTCGCGCGGCGATCGCGGCGGGAGTGGGCAGCATCATGACCGGACACCTTTCGGTGCCCGCACTGGAACCTGATCCGAATACGCCGGCAACGCTTTCCCCGCGCATACTGACGGATCTTTTGCGGAAGCAACTGGGATTTGAAGGGCTGGTGGTGACGGACGCCATGGACATGGGCGGGATCACGGTGCGCTACGCGCCGGGAGATGCGGCCGTGCGCGCGTTTGTGGCGGGAGCGGACGCGCTGCTGATGCCACCGGTGCCAGAGGCAGCGTACGACGCGCTGCTGGCCGCGGCGAAGTCTGGGGAGATCACGGAAGAGCGGCTGGACGCATCGGTGCGGCGAATTCTGCTGGCCAAGGCGAAACTCGGATTGGACAAGAACCGGTTGGTGGATGTGGATGCGCTGAACGCAAAGTTCGGGCGGACGGCGTGGCAAACGGAAGCGCAGGAAATCTCTGACCGGGGAATCACGATGTTGCGGGACACGCCGCGCCAACTGCCACTGGATGGAACGAAACCGACGCGCGCGCTGCTGGTTTCGCTTTATTCGGATCCAGAACCTTATCCGGGGGAAGACCTGGAGCGGGAATTGCGTGCGCGCTGCGACTCGCTGATTGCGCTGCGGGCGGACACGAAATTCGCGAAAGCGGACACGTTGAAATTGCCTTCGACCGATCAGTATGACGTGGTGATTCTGGCGCTGTTTGTGCGCGTCAGCGACCGCAAGGGCGACGTGGACGTACCGGCAAACCAATTGCCGCTGATCGATCAGATTTACAAAGCGGGCAAGCCGGTGATTACGGTGGGACTGGGCAGCCCGTACCTGATCGAGAAATTTCCGCAGGCGGAGACGTGGCTATCGGCGTTTGGCATCAGCGATGTGGCGCAGATTTCCGTGGCGCGTGCGCTGTTTGGGCAAATCCCCGTGCAGGGACATTTGCCGGTGACGATTCCGGGTGTGGACTTGAAGGCGGGCTTTGGGATGGAAGTTGCAGCGAATCCGATGACGCTGCAAGCAATGGACGTGCGCGGAGAAGCGCAGCTGCGGCCTGCATTTGAGGTGGTGGAAAAAGCCATCGCGGACAAGGCGTTTCCCGGAGCGACGATGGCAGTGGGATATCGCGGGAAGGTTTCGCTGCATGCGTTTGGAAAGCTGAGCTACGACGCGAATTCACCCGCTACGAAGATTGACACGATGTATGACCTTGCTTCTCTGACGAAGGTAGTGGCAACGACGACGCTTGTGGAGAAACTTGTGGAAGGCGACTTCCCTTCCCCGCTGGATTTGGATGCGCCCATTGAAAGGTATTTGCCGGAATGGATTGACGGCCCGCAGAGTGAGGGTCCGCATAAGGTAGTGGTGAAGAATTTGAAGGAACTCTCCGCGTGGCAGGACGACCGGCAGATTGCGTGGCGGCACAAGGTGACGGTGCGCCACTTGATGACACACACGTCGGGGCTGCCGCCGTTCAAGGAATACTGGCGCACTTCAACGGGGAAGGCAGATACGCTGAGCAGGATTTTCGCCGAGCCGCTGGAATATGAGCCGGGGACAAAAGTAGTGTATTCGGATCTGGGAATTATTTTGATGGCGGAGATCGTTCAGCGGCTGACGGGAGAGCCGTTGGATAAATTGGCGCGCGAAAATATTTTTGACCCGTTGGGGATGAAGAATACGATGTACCGGCCGCCGCAAGCGCTCTGGCCGGAAATTGCGCCGACCGAGGTGGACAATCAATTGCGGCACCGGCTGGTGCAGGGCGAAGTCCACGATGAAAATGCATTTGCCATTGGGGGAGTTTCTGGGCACGCCGGGGTGTTCAGCACGTCACCGGATTTGGCGGCGTTTTGCCAGATGCTGCTGAATGGCGGCGTATACGCGCACGAACGGGTGGTGAGGCGCGCGACAATTGCGGAATTCACGGTGCCGCAGGCGCTGGCGAAAAATGAGCGCACGCTGGGCTGGGTGGTGCCGACGGAAGGTAGCTCGAGCGGACATTATTTTTCGGCGCACAGTTACGGGCACACGGGATTCACCGGGACGACGATCTGGATCGATCCGGACCGGCAATTGTTTGTGGTGTTGCTGACGAACCGCGTGAATCCGACACGAGAAAATCAGAAGATTATGGAAGTGCGGCCGGCGGTGCATGACGCGGTGATGAAGGGGCTGGGATTGGCAAAGGATTGAGGTGGCTTTAGTTTTTGAATCTTCGGTATTAAGTCTTAGAAGTAGGTGTACGGAAATCAGAAACTCTTGGGTCAGAGGGCTTGACCTTTGGCGGCCTGGCCGAGCAACAGAAATGTCTTGGGATACGATCCGTTCCCGCACAACTTAAAGGATCCAAAGTCCTTGTACCAATCGCCTTCCGGCACTTCCGGCTGGGAGTCAATCCAGATACGAAGCTGATTCAAGTCGGCGATGCCGATGGCGCGGTCGCGCATCCGGTCTATCAGGTGTTGGCGGAGATTTGCGGGCAGATTGTCCCAACGAGCTACTTTGGGCATTAGTGTCCAAATACCATGCGCCCCAACTCATCACCCAGGCGCTTGGCTTCTTCTGGGTCCTCTGCATTGCGGAATTTCTCGGCTAGCTCGAAAAACTCCTGCTGCTTGCGCAGCTGGGCTTCGATGCCGTTCTCGATAAGCTCAACAAGCATGCGGTTGGAGCTGAGCCGACGGGTCTTTGCCAGGGTGCGCACCTGCGCGGCGGTTTTTGCCGGTAGAGTTACGCTCTGACGTACGGTTTTGATTGCGGTGCCCATGGAACCATTATGCACCAGAATGGTGCGTCGTGACAAGCGAGTTATGCGCGATAGGTCAAGAGCTAGTTAAATGGTCGTCTTAACAGATGAACAGACTATTGGAAAACTCCGTTCGCCAAATCTTGGGTGGCCTGAACGAGGTCCGCGGGGCGGCCCAGGTCGCGCCAATAGGCATCGTCGGCGGGAAACGCGACGATATTTTCTCCCCTTGCGGATAAATTCAGATAAGTATCGATGATGGAGAAGGCGGCTTCCTGCTGCATCAAGGGGAGCAGGCGCGGAGAAATGATGTGGATACCGGAAAAGGCAAAGGGCTGAGGGCGCGGAGAGGGGCGCACGATTTCCTGTTCCTGGAGGATTTGGCGGCCGCAGAGGTGAAGATCGCTGTCGAACAACAATTGGCGGGAACTTCTGCGGCGCTGAACTGCCATTGTGGCCAGGGCATGCTTCGCGTTGTGAAGAGCGAGCATACGGCGAAAATCGATGGTGCTGATGACGTCCACGTTGTGGAGAATGAACGGCTCATCCAAGCACGCTGAATCCTGCAGGAAAAACCAGGAAGCCTTTTTCAGGCCGCCGCCGGTATCGAGTAACTGCTCTTCGCGGGAGATTTCGATGTGAAGGCCGAAATTGTTGTGGACTTTCAGGTAGTCGAGAATCATGTCCGCGAAGTGGTGGACGTTGATGATGACTTCGCTGACGCCGAAGGAACTCAATCGCGCAAGAGTGATCTCGAGGAGGGTGCGGCCGGCGACTTCGACCAGAGCCTTGGGGCGAGTGTCGGTAAGAGGGCGGAGGCGCGTGCCGAGACCTGCCGCAAGAATCATGGCTTTCATTGCGGCGCTTTCATTTTTCCATCTTCTCTAATTCAAGATGGCGCACGATGACTTCCAGGCCATTGCGGATGCGCAGGCGCTTGGCCAACTGTTCTGCTAGAAAGACGGAACGATGTTGGCCGCCGGTGCAGCCGAAAGAGACCATCAGATTCTTGAAGCCACGCTGCTGATAGTTGTTGATGGCGGCATCCACCAGGGAGAGCACGCCGGCGAGGAACTGGTGAACGCTTTCCTGCTGGTTCAGGTAATCGATCACCGGAGCGTCTTTGCCGGTAAGCGTCTTGAAGCTCTCTTCGCGGCCGGGATTCGGCAGGCTGCGGCCATCGAACACGAACCCTCCGCCATTTCCGGTTTCATCCTGCGGTAAGCCGCGATGGAAGGAAAAGCTGTAGACGCGCACGACAAGATTTTGCGCTTCGGAGGCCAAGCCAAGAAGCTTTTCCGATGCCAGCATGCCTTGAAACGCTTCCATGAGCGTGGGCAACTCGATGGGTAGTTTTGTATTGTGCAGGAGCCAGCGGAGGTTTTTCAGGGCGTAGGGAACACTCTGGAGGAAATGAGTTTTGCGTTCGTAGAAGCCGCGGAAACCGTAAGCGCCGAGGGCCTGAAGAATGCGGACATAGACGTAGGCGTAGTAAAAGTGGAGGAAGGCATCGCGGTCCACATCGAGAAACTTGCGAAGGCAACGGATGTAGTGTTCGAGGAAATCCTGACGGAGCGCGGGAGGCAGATCGGCTTTGGCGTCGAATAAGAGAGAAGCAATATCATATTGCAGGGCGCCTTTGCGGCCACCCTGGTAATCGACGAAGAATGGGTGGCCATCACGCAGCAGCACATTGCGGGACTGGAAATCGCGGTAGAGGAAGTACTCGCGCGGAGCGCTGAGGAGAAAATCAGCGAGGCGGCTGAAATCGTTCTCGAGGCCCTGTTCATTGAAGGGAATGGCGGCGAGACGGAGGAAATAGTATTTGAAATAGTTCAAGTCCCAAGCGATGGATTGGCGATCGAAACTGGCACAAGGATAGCTGACGGAGTAGTCGAGGTCGCGGGCGGCTTCGACCTGGAAACGCGGGAGGACAGCAACAACCTTGCGGTAAACCTCGACGACGGGGGCGGCGATGTTCGCACCATTACGATTATTCGAGAGAAAGTCGAAAAGAACCGTGTCGCCAAGGTCCTCTTCCAGATAGGCGCCGTTTGCGAGATCTTCGGCGTAAATTTCCGGGACGGGCAAGCCGTGTTTGTGAAAATGGCGGGAGAATGCAAGGAAGGCAACGTTCTCTTCGCGAACGCCATAGAGAACACCGATGGCGCTGGCGCGCTCGTTGGCAAGGCGGATGATCTTGCGTCCGGAACCGCCGAGTTCACCCTGGAGCGGTTGAATACGCACCGGGGCGGCGTGAAAATGCTGCTCGAAGAGTTTCTTGAGGACGTCCATAAACAAGAGTACCCGTAAGTGCGCTTGGCCAAACCGCAAGATGGGTGCCTTACCATCATAGAGGATTCCCGGAACTCGGATGGCCGGGAACGCGAGAAGATGTCGTGGACGTTAATTCGGGGCAAGCACAGCTATAATTCAAGAATGCCTTTGCAGAACAGAAAGAGTGGCCTTGTGGAACGCCGACAGACGGAGCTTAGGAATCCAGCCTCAAAGAACCTCGATCGTATGACGCCGATGCAGATCGTGCGGTTGATGAACCGGGAGGACCGCAAAGTGGCGGCGGCGGTGGCGCGAGTGTTGCCTGCGATCGCGCGAGCCGTGGAGGCGATCGTAAAGAGGATGGAGGAGGGCGGGCGATTGATTTATGTGGGCGCTGGCTCGAGTGGACGCATCGCGGTGCTGGATGCTTCAGAGTGTCCACCAACGTTTGGAACTTCGCCTGAACTGGTGCAGGCGCTGATCGCCGGCGGAAGAAAAGCGATGACGCAACCGGTGGAAGGAGCGGAAGACAGTCGTGGGGATGCGGTGCGCGATTTGAAAAAGATCGGAATGACGGGAAAGGACGCGGTGGTGGGGATTGCCGCGAGCGGGACGACACCTTACGTGCTGGCAGCGCTGGAGTTCGCAAAGAAACGAAAGGCGCTGACGATTGGGGTTACGTCGAACAAGAAGACGCCACTGGCGCGGGCGGCGCAGATTGCGATTGCACCCGAGGTGGGGCCAGAGGTGATTGCGGGGTCGACCAGAATGAAGGCGGGGACATCGCAGAAAATGGTCCTGAACATGCTCTCTACCGCAACGATGGTGCGCCTCGGCCATCTGTACGACAACCTGATGATTGATGTTGCGCGGACAAATGAGAAGCTTCGCGAAAGGGAGAAACGGATTTTGATGGAGGCGAGCGGAAGGAACGTGTCCGCGGTGGAACAGGCATTGCGTCAAAGCAAACACAACCTGCGGCTGGCGCTGATCATGCTGAAAAGGAACGTTTCGGCGGAACAGGCGAAGAAGTTGATGACGGCTTCGCGGGGCCATTTGCGGCTGGCGTTGGGCGAATAGCCGGGAAAACAGGGCATGGACAAATTTCAAATTCGTGGCGGAAAGGCGCTGCAGGGGACGGTGAGGATCAGCGGCGCGAAGAACTCCGCGCTGCCGGCGATGGCGGCGGCGCTGCTGACCGCGGAGCGCGTGGTGCTGCACAACATTCCGATGGTGCGGGACATCATCACGATGGCAAAACTGCTGGCGTTCATGTCCGCAAAGGTGCGCACGACGGATTTTCCGGCGGCGGATTACTGCATCGAAGCGGAATCGTTGAATGGAGCGGTGGCGCCATATGAATTGGTGAAGACGATGCGGGCGTCCATCCTGACGTTGGGGCCCGCGGTGGCGCGCGCCGGAATTGCGCATGTTTCACTGCCAGGAGGCTGCTCGATTGGCGCACGGCCGGTGGATTTGCATGTGGCAGCGCTGGCGAAGATGGGCGCGGAGATCAGCACGGACCATGGGTATATACGAGCCAAGGCGCCTGCGGGCGGTCGTCTGAAGGGCGCGCACATCGTTTTTGAGAAAATCACGGTGACGGGCACGGAGAATATTTTGATGGCGGCAGCGCTGGCCGATGGCGAAACGATACTGGAGAATTGCGCGCGCGAGCCGGAAGTGACGGACCTGATTCACCTGCTGCGGAAGATGGGCGCGGAGATTCGCGGGGAGGATACTTCCACGCTGCGGATTCACGGGGTGGAAAAGCTGCACGGAGCGGAACATTCCGTGATAGCGGATCGCATCGAGGCGGGCACTTTTTTGGTGGCGGGAGCAATGACGGGCGGGGATTTGACGATTGCGGACTGTGCGCCGGAGCATCTAGGCGCGGTGATTGCGAAGCTGGAGAAGGCCGGCGTGATTGTGGAAACGCCGGATGCGACCACGCTGTGGGTACGCCGGACGAAGAAGTTGGCCGCGGCAGACGTGACGACGGAAGAGTATCCGGGGTTCGCGACAGATATGCAGGCGCAGTACATGGCGCTGGCGACGCAGGCGGAAGGTACGTCGGTGATTACGGAGACAATTTTTGAGAATCGCTTTCTGCATGCAAGTGAAATGATGCGCATGGGAGCGAATATTTCGATTGATGGGCGGCGCGCGGTGGTGCGGGGACCGGCGAAGCTGACGGGGACGACGGTTCAGGCGTCGGACCTGAGGGCGAGCGCGGGATTGGTGCTGGCGGGGCTAGTGGCATCGGGTGAGACGATCATTGAGCGCGTGTACCACATTGATCGCGGGTACGAGAGGATTGTGGAGAAGCTGCAGGCGGTGGGAGCGGAGATTGAGAGGATTCACGGAAAGGAAGCGTAGAGATGGTTGAGTTGGAACGGTGGTGGATTAAAGCGCCCGCCTCAGAAGGCGGCCGCTACAACAGCGACAATAAAGTGGTTTAGCGCAGTTGCCAACTGCGTAAAAGCGGCGGCTAGCCGCTGCACTCCGAGAAAAAGAGTTGCACGGCAAATTCCCCCAAAGTCTGGTACAATCCGCCAATTGCTTTGCACCCAGTGGCAGGGCAATTCTGAGGCGTCAGGGGAAACCAACTGGAGGGGCCGACCATGCGGAACACCGAACTGATGGAAAAGATCGATGCCGCGATTGCGGAGAAAAGTTTGCTGAAGCATCCCTTCTACCAGGATTGGCAGATGGGGAAGCTGAGCCGCGAGGAGTTGCAACTGTATGCGGCGCAGTACTACCGGCACGTGGAGGCTTTCCCGAAACATCTGCGGGTGCTGGCGGCGCGCACGGAAGGAACGTTGCGCAACATCGTGGTGGAGAATTTGGCGGAGGAGGAAAATCCTTCGCGGCCGCACCCGAAACTCTGGCGCGATTTTGCAGCGACGCTTGGAGTAAATGAAGAGGACATCACGTGCTGCCCGGCGCTGCCCGGGACGCAGACTGTGGTGGAGACTTTCCGGGAGATCGTGGGAGACCGACCGGTGGCGGAAGCGGTTGCGGCACTGTATGCCTATGAGGCGCAGGTGCCAGAGATTGCGACGACGAAGATTGAAGGACTGACAAAGTACTATGGGGTAAGTTCGGAGAAGGGGTTGGCGTACTTCACCGTACACGAAGAGGCTGATAAGTTGCATCGCGCCGCTTGGCGTGGCTGGCTGGAAGAACACGCGCACGGGGACGAAGAAGAGATTATGGCGACGACGAACGAGGCGCTGGATGCGCTTTGGGGTGCGCTGGACGCGGTGCATTGCACGCACGCCTGACAATTCTGACAACCTAAGAATTAAGCTGACAAGAGGCCTCGAAATGAGGCCTCTTGCATTTCAGCCCCAAGCTGTCCGGCAGACTGTTCAGTGGGGAGGAAGAGGTTTGCGGGCGCCGGGAACACCTGCCGGAATATGTCGGACTAGTTAACAAAGTACCGTTGCCTCACCTCAGATGCGCTTGCTATGTTCCCTGAAGCAGGGAGCGAACCTTTGTCGCACAAAAAAGCACTTTTCGTATTGGTTCCGCTGGTTCTCATTGTGGCCGCGATCGCTTTGTATTTCGCGATGCCCAAGCGCTATTCGCTGGGTGAGCGGCTGGCCCAGACGAGCATTTTCTGGACGGACAAGGAAGCGTTTTTCTTCCTAAATGTGAATACGGTCGGGCAGACCGACAATTTCATTTCAGACAAACTGGGAGAGACGCGCTACGGCATTTGGATGTTTTTTCTTGGGGCTGGTCCCCGATTCATGGACACAAAGACAGTCGCCTGCCGTTTATTGCCTTCCGGAGAATTGCAGCAGCTTCCGCTGCCGGCGGAAGCCGCGAGCTATGGCAACTGGACATTAGAAGACGGCAACCTGAAGCTTACACCGGCGAGCACGGGGTACAACGACCGGAACGGATTTCGCTGGGACGGGACGAGATTTGTTTCCGTGCCTCCGGAGCGAATTTCGCAGGAGAAAAGCGACTCAACATTGAGTTCCGACGACGAGGCGGAGGACAGCGACCCGATGGGTTTTCTCTCCCCCGCCACGCGCAAGGCGTTTAAGGCCGCAGGTTGGCACTACAAACTCCTGACGGGATTTGAAACGAAGGGGACGCAAGCAACGCTGCCAATCCAACTCGGCAAGAACACCTTTGATCTGACAATCACGAAGCTCCCTAAGCCTCAACCTGGCGAGGCACGCTTCGATCCAATCGCGGCCGGCATCAAGAGTTTGGAGATTTCCGCAAGCGGTCAGCAACAGGCGACCCGCGTGCTGTGGAATCCTGGGGGATGGCGTCAGGTCTCTAAGCGGGAATTTGAGGAGGAAGTGCGGCGATCCGGTCGAGCTGTGACGCTTCCCTACACGTTCTGGATCTGGGTTCCTATTTTCATTTTGTTGATGGTTTGGAAGCTGAGCGGTTGGGGATATTTGATATTGAATGTTTTCGCCGTGAAGCGGCGCGTGCTTAAGAGAATGCCGACCTCGTTCTCGTTTCCACCGGCGACTCCGGCGCAATTCCCGAACCTGGATACGGCGGAACTGGAGCGCTACACGCGCGAGTTTGAGAGCCTGGGATTCGTGCGGTTACTGGATTTCTCTCTCGTCTCAGACGGCGCAAGTCAGGCCCCGAGCTTCTGCCGCCTATTCGCGCACACACGCAATCATTGTTTCGGAGAGGTCAGCCAGTTCTTCCCGCGCGGCAAAGCTGCCCTGGCACTGAAATGCTCGATCCAAAGCTGTCTGCAAGACGGATGGACGCTGGGTTTCTCTGACCGCAAACCTCAAGCGACTAGTTCCCTGCTGCGGCGAAAGAAGGCGATCGGTGTTTGCATGCCAAACAGCTCCCCGTACGAGCTTTTGCAAGCATTCCTGCAAATGCGCGAACAGATCTGCGCGGATCTGGGAATTTCATATCTGAAAGATGACAGCCTGGAAGCTTACATCGCCAAAATGCAGCAGGCGGTAACGGACATGCGGGAGGCGGTGCAGCAAAAGAATTTCGCCACCGGCATATCCCAGGTGTACTACCGCAAATTTTCTCTTTTGAAAACGAAATCGGAATACGTGTGGCTGGGCGACTATCCCAAGGAAGCGGAACGGCGAAAGCAGGGATTCCCCGCGCCAGTCAGGGCCAGTTAACCAATTCCTCAAGAATAGAGACAAAAAAAAGCCCCCAGAATCGGGGGCTTTTTCTTGTTCAACGGTTAGTAAGTTCAGTTGCCTTCGGGGGCGGGGGTTGATGGAGGTGCACCGCCACCGGCGACACTCTTGTGAGCCTGCTTCTCGCGGGCTTCCTTGATGAGAGCTTTGCGAGAGAGGCGGATTTTGTTGCCTTCGATGGCCAGGACTTTGACGAGAACCTGGTCACCGAGTTTGAGTTCATCGCGAACGTCGCGAATGCGATGTTCGGAGATCTCGCTGATGTGCAGCAAGCCGTCGGTGCCCGGGAAGAGTTCGACGAACGCGCCAAATTCGGCGAGGCGGACGACTTTGCCGAGATAGGTCTTACCCATTTCGGCGCTGGCGGTGACATCGCGGACCATCTGGAGGGCTTGATCGCCGCCTGCTCCGCTGGTGGAGAAGATGTGGACGGTGCCGTCTTCCATGACGTCGATTTTGACGCCAGTCTGCTCGATGATGGACTTGATTTTCTTGCCGCCCGGACCGATTAGGTCACGGATCTTGTCCGTGGGAATGCTGAGCTTGTAGAGGCGCGGCGCATAAGCGGAAATGGATTCGCGGTGCGCACCAAGAGTGCTCTCCATCGTGTCGAGAATCTGGAGACGAGCCTTTTTGGCTTGCGCCAGGGCTTCGCGCATCATCTGGATGCTGATGCTGGTGACCTTGATGTCCATCTGGAGGGCAGTGATGCCTTCGCGGGTGCCGGCAACCTTGAAGTCCATATCGCCGTAGTGATCTTCGGCGCCGGCAATGTCCGTGAGGATGGAGTAGGTGCCGCTATCGCCGACGACGAGGCCCATGGCGATACCGGCGCAGGCCGCCTTCATGGGCACGCCTGCATCCATCATCGCGAGGGAGCCGCCGCAGACCGTGGCCATGGAAGAAGAGCCGTTGGACTCCAGGATGTCGCTGACCACGCGCATGGCGTAGGGAAATTCGACTTCCTGTGGCAGCAAGTTAGCGAGCGCGCGCTCCGCCAGCGCACCGTGGCCGATTTCACGACGGCCCGCGCCGCGCATCATTTTCACTTCACCAACACTGAAGGGCGGGAAATTGTAGTGGAGCATGAAGCGCTTGAAGGTGTCCTGCTCAAAGAGAAGGTCGAGGCGCTGCATGTCTTCCTTGGTGCCGAGGGTTAGAGTGGCGAGGGCCTGAGTTTCGCCGCGGGTGAAAAGGGCAGAACCGTGAACGCGTGGCAGGAGGCCAACTTCGCAAGTGATCTGGCGAATCTGGTCGAAGGCGCGGCCATCGGGGCGGCGGCGAGCCTTGAGGATTTCGTCGCGGAAGATTTCTTCGCGGAGGCGCTCGAAGGCGCGCTTGGTGAACGAGATTTTCTCTTCGTTGTCTTCAGGGATGGGCTTCAGGATTTCTTCGAGAAGAGCGTCAACCAGGTGATAGCTTTCCTTTTTGGGATGCTTTTCGGTGTTGACGGCGTCCTG
>CAYOOS010000054.1:0-15117 GCA_964405585.1 uncultured Acidobacteriaceae bacterium
GAGTCTGCGCGAAGTGAATATTGAGGGCGATGCGGTGCTTACGGAACGATATGGGTGGGATATTCCGGTAGTGTATGTGGGATCGCGGAAAGCGGCGAAGCATCGCGTTAATCGGGAGCAATTTCGACGACAATTGATGGAGGCCAGGGAGAAGAGTGGCGGCGGATGAGGATTCTGCAGGGCGGACGGGATCGGGAGACGGGGTCCGCAGAAAAAAGAACAAACCCCAAGAGAAAAGCCGCAGGGCTCCCGCCAGAAGGCGGCGGGCTGAAAAGAGCGCAGACTCTCCATGCGCTACAGGAGTTTTCAGTGGGATGTGGTGGGGCTGTGGGCGCCTACCGTTTCGTCAGGGATGTCGCCGGGACGGCCTTTCACGCGGTCGTAGACACTGAGCTGGCTGACGGAGCCGAGGGCTTCGTTGTAAAAGGTGGGGACGCCGAGAGCAGTGCGGAGTTCTTCGTTGAACTTGCGCAAATTGGCGAGATGAGTGGCGAGAGCGGGGACCTTGATGCCTTCGTCGGTGAGCAGGAATTTCTGATAGCCGGCATCCCAGAGGCGCGTGAATTGCCCATGGAGCATGATGGCGGGCAGGATGGTCATCTGGAAGTGACCGTCAGGAACCTGGCGGAATTCCGCGCCACAACCATATTTCTCCACGCGAACAACGCCGCGCGTGCTGCCGACGCCGAAGCCGAGGGCGGCGAGGCTGTCCATGGCCTTCTTTTCAAAACGCTCGTCAACGTTCCACATAGTGATTCAAGAGTACGATTCCTGGTGATGGCTGTAAAGAGCCGGGTGATTAGTGAGCTGCCGGAGGCAGATGCTCCTGGAGATAGCGCGCGAGCAAGGAGTAGAGATGATAGTGAGTGCCTTCGCCTTCGGAGAGAGAGTGGGTGCGACCAGGGTACTCCATAAAATCGAAAGGTTTCCCGAGTTCGACGAGGCGGTTGAGGAGCAATTCGGTGCCCTGGTAGTGGACATTATCGTCGCCGGGACTGTGGACGATGAGCAAATTGCCGCGAAGGCCTTCGGCAAAATTGATGGCGGAAGCGGACTGGTAGCCGGCGGCATTGTCTTTGGGCGAGCCCATGTAGCGTTCCTGGTAGATGGTGTCATAGAGGCGTTGGTCGGCGACGGGAGCGACGCTCATACCCACCTTGTAAAGATCGGGTGAACGAAACATGAGGTTGAGGGTGTTGGTGCCGCCGCCGCTCCAACCCCAAATGGCGACACGGGAAGGATCCAGGAAGGAGTAGGTGCGCTCGAGTTGCTGGAGCGCGGCAGCTTGCTCTTTGGAAGAAAGAACGCCGACGGAACCGTAGATAATTTTTCGCCAGTCGCGGCCGCGGGGCGCGGGAGTGCCGCGGTTATCGACGCTCAGTACTATGTAGCCCTGCTTGGCGATGTAGCGATGGAAGAGTTCCTCCGCGCCGCCCCAGGAGTCGAGAACGGTTTGCCCGGCGGGCTCGCCGTAAACATAGACGAGGACCGGATATTTCTTCGCGGGGTCGAAATTGTCCGGCTTGAGCATCCAGGCATCGAGCAAGACGCCTTCGCCGATATCCACCTTCAGGAATTGAGCCGGCTGGGGAAAAGTGGAGTTCAACTGCGCACGAAGCGCGGCATTATCTTCGAGCGTCCTCTGGACATGTTGATTGGGAAACTGAACTAGTTCGACGACTGGCGGATTCTCGAAACTCGAATAGGTGTGCAAGGCCCAGTGAAAGTCAGGGGAAACGTCGTACTCGTGCGAGCCGGGCTGGTCAGCGGGCGTCAAGCGCTCCGGAGTGCCTGTGCCATCGAGGCTGCTGCGGTAGAGGTAGCGTTGCGTGGCGTTATCGGGCGAGGCGATGTAATAGAGCCACTCGTCGTTGGGATCCGCGCGGACAATGGAGATGACGTCGAAGGCGCCGGGAGTTACGAGGCGAATTTGTTTGGAGTCGCGTGAAACCGCGTAAACGTGGCGCCAGGAGTCGCGTTCGCTGAGCCACAGAAATTCCTTGCCGTTGTGCAGCCACGCGAGATCGCTGACAACGTCAACCCAAGCGGAATCATGCTCGCTGAGAAGAAGAGTGGTGGCGCCGGAGTTGGCGTCGGCGAGAAGGACGTCGTTGGTGTCCTGCCTGCGATTCAGATGCTGGATGAGAAGGGAATCGGCGTTTTCCGCCCACTCCATCCAGGCGATATAGCTGGTATCGGGATCGCCAGTGACTTGCATCCATTTCGTTTTGCCGCCGGTGGCAGAGACGACCCCGATGCGCACCAAGGCATTTGGTGTTCCAGGCTGCGGATAGGGAATCTCTTTGACGAGCGGGTAGACGCCGAATTGCGGATACGGAATATGGGTGACTACTTTGTAGGGAGCGCCGACGTTGTAAAGAAGCGGGAAATTGCGAACGGTGCTGGTGTTGAATTGCCAAAAGGCGATGCGTTTTCCATCGGGACTCCAACGGAAGGCATCGCGGATGTCCAGTTCCTCCTCGTAGACCCAGTCGGAAGTGCCGTTGATGATGGTGGGTGAACCGTCACGAGTGAGTGGCGTGATGGTGCCGCGCGCAACGTCCTGCACATAAAGATTGTTGGCATGGACGTAGGCGACCTTTTTGCCGTCCGGGGAAAACTTCGCGAACATCAGGGAAGAGGGTTCCACATCGCCACCGAGTTTGCGGAGCGTTTTTGCCTGGCGATCGAAGACCCAGTAATCGCCGCGAGTGTTACGACGCCAGACGCGCTGGGAATTGGTGTAAATCAGAAGGCGGCTCAGATCGGAAGACCAATCGTAGTCCTCGATGGCGAGCGGTTCTTTCGCGCCGCTGGGTGTGAGATCGGAAACGGAGACGAGCACCTGGCGGCGACCCGTTGCGGAGTCGTACTGAACAAGTTCACGCGCACCTTTCGTGGAAGGGGAGGGCTCAACCGTTGTAAAGGCCTGGCCGTCGTTCAACCAACGTGAGGGACCGAAAGAGCGGGCAGAGAATTCGTGTTTAAGTAAAACGCGGCTGAGGAAATCGGTGTTGTCTGGCGCATTCTGGGCGGATGCAGCGGGAGAGATCAGGAGCGCTACAACGAAGTATGCCGAGAATGCGAACGCCGAAAAGGAGTTGCGACGGTTCATCGGATTCAACCAGGAATGAATTTTTTTGAGCAAGACTGCGGGGATTGTATACCAAGAAGGATTTGACGCGAATCTTTCTCGGAGTTGGATGGGTGCGTTGGGGGGAGCGACGACGGACTTCTCCGGAGAGGGCGGCACGGGTAGAATGTTGAATAGAGGAATACCATGGCCACCAAGACACCGCCGTTGACTGGGCACCCTCCGGCAGCGAGCCTGACGAATGAAGAAATCCTGCGATACAGCCGGCACCTGATCATGCCGGAAGTGGGCATGGAGGGTCAGCTTAAACTGAAAGGCGCAAAAGTGCTGCTGATCGGGACGGGCGGGTTGGGTGCGCCGCTGGGGCTGTACTTGACGGCTGCGGGAGTGGGCAAAATCGGGCTGGTGGATTTCGATGTGGTGGATTTCACGAACCTGCAACGGCAGGTGACGTTTGGCACCAGCGACGTAGGCAAGCCGAAAACCGAAGCGGCCAAGGCGCGGTTGAGCAACTTGAATCCCGACGTGGAAATCACGACGTACGAAACGAAACTGACGAGCGAGAATGCCCTGGAATTGTTCAAGGATTACGATGTCATCGCGGACGGGACCGACAATTTTCCCACGCGGTATCTGGTAAACGACGCTTGCATCCTGCTAGGCAAGCCGAATGTGTACGGGTCCATTTTTCGATTTGAAGGACAGGTGACGGTGTTCGGCATGCCGGATGGACCGTGCTACCGCTGCCTGTATCCAGAGCCGCCCCCGCCGGGGCTGGTGCCTTCGTGCGCGGAGGGTGGAGTGCTGGGCGTGCTGCCCGGAATTATCGGGTCGCTGCAGGCGATGGAAACAATCAAGCTGATCCTGGGCCGGGGAGATTCCCTGGTAGGCAGGCTGCTACTGTTCGATGCTCTGACGGTGAAGTTTCGCGAACTGAGGCTGCGCAAGAATTCGCATTGCCCGATGTGCGGAACGCATCGCAAGGTTCACGAGTTGATTGATTACAACGAATTCTGCGGCATACGAGGAGAAGAGGAGCCAGAACTGGATCTGCACGTGCCGGAGATCACGCCGCGCGAATTGAAAGAGAGGATGGACCGCGGAGACGAGTTGTTCATTCTGGATGTTCGCGAGCCGCACGAATACCAGATCTGCAATTTGAAGGGGCACCTGATACCGCTGGGCGAGTTGCCGCGGCGAGTGCACGAGCTGGACTCTTCGCATGAAATTGTGGCGCATTGCCGGAGCGGGAAGCGTTCGGCGGAAGCGGTAGATTTTCTGCGCAAAGCGGGGTTCCGCAAAGTGCTGAATCTGCGCGGCGGGATCTTGTCGTGGTCCACGGAAGTGGATCCAAGCATGCCGCGCTACTGAGGGTGGTTTGTATTTCGTGAAGTAGATGGCTATGTTGGGGAAGCATTTAGGTTTTCATTCTGAGATAGCCGACGGAGGACACTTTGGCAGGTACGAAAGTAACCATTTTCAATAACGGGCCGCTACGTATTGAAGGGGATTTTGAAATTGTGGATCAGGAAGGGAAGGCTTTTGGGCTAGGCGGGCGGACGGCCATTTCCCTTTGCCGCTGCGGCCACTCCGGCAATTCGCCATTTTGCGACGGAACGCACAAGCGGCAGAGCTTCGCGAGCGCGGTGAGCGCCAGAGACCTTCCAGAGGCCCAAAAACCCTGAAAAAGTGCCTCATCCCAAGTTGAGACAGTCTCAGGATGAGACTTTGCACATATTTGGGCCTTTCTTGTCTAAACTCCTGCTAACTCTCTGGATACATTCGCGATAATGAGCCAAAACGAGACGAATGGAGCACCGGATAGCGTCTCGGTCGTGTCTCATGCGGGACGGGCTGTTTCGGAGCCCATTGTAAGTTATTCATTTATAAGGAGTTGGAAACAAACCTGAGGTGCTCCAAAAGGGCCTGGACGTGCATTCTCCGGTATTGCCGGTTTTCTCTGGCAATTGGGGGATGTTTTGGGAGATTGGGCCAATTTCACGGGGTTTTTCCGCAAGGACCGCGGGCACCTGCCCGCTGTGGCGTACAGCCTCCTCGTGGCATGCTTCGTTGGCCTGGTCCTATACGCGCGGCACACCCGCGTTTCCGGCTCACCCAATACCTACCTTTATCTGGAAGTAGGCGGCTCGCTGCTGTGCTTTTGCTATGCGGCGAATGCGCTGGTGCGTTTCCGGGGCACACACGATCGCATCGCCCTGATCCTGGCGTTCGGGTTTGTACTTTCCGGGATGATCGAAACGTTGGGCTATTTTGGATTGAATGGTTTGTTGCGGCTGGGTCCGGTGACGCTTTCGCACGTGCCGATGGGCTGGATGGTTGGGCGGACGTTGCTGGCGGTGCTGCTGCTGGCGGCGCTGGCCGTGGAACGATTCATTCCCACGGCACGTCAGCCTAGCCGGGAGACAGCCGGGGCGTTGTTTGTTGTGGCCGCCGCCGCTTATGTGACGAGCGCCGCGTTTATCGCCGCGCCGGCGACGCCAGTGGCGCAGGCGGGTGCTCTTTTTTCTCGGCCGTGGGAAGCGCTGCCCGGCGGCTTGTTTATTCTTGCCACGATTTTCTTCTACCGCAGATTCCAGCAGAGCAAGAAGAGCGACAGCGAGTCGTCCATGTACGACTATTCACTGTTTCTTGTGGCGCTGCTGAACGCCAGTTGCCATGTGGCGGCGATGTTCTCGCGACGACTTTTCGACGGGCCGTTCTTCCTTGCGGAACTCAGCAAAGTGGCCAGCTACTCGGTGATGCTGTGCGGAGCGCTGATTGATCAGGCGCGGCTGTTCGACCAAGTGCGCACACTGGCGGTGAGCGACCCGCTGACGGGGCTGGCAAATTATCGGCGGCTGATCGCGGTGATCGAATCGGAGCTGGACCGCTCTCGCCGGACACATCGCGCGTTCAGCATCGTGCTGATGGATATGGATGGATTGAAGAGCATCAACGACCGCTTTGGGCACCTGGTGGGAAGCCGTTCACTGGTGCGATTGTCCAAGATTTTGCGCAATCATTCGCGAGCAATTGATACGGCCGCGCGGTACGGGGGCGACGAATTCGCGCTGGTGCTGCCGGAAGCGCCGCGGGACATCGCGTTGCGGGTGTCTTCACGGATTCGCGAGCGGCTTGCGACGGAAGCCGAAGAACCCGCCCTGTCGGTCAGCGCGGGAATCGCCGCGTACCCCGAGGACGGCGACACACCAGAAAAACTTTTGGGCGCAGCGGACCGCGCGCTTTATCGCATGAAACACCGCGGCAGCGCCATGAATTCGATCGCACGCATCGCAGCGTGCCTGTGAGATGGATGAGCCATGGCACCCAGACACATCCATCCCCACCCGCGCCGGGAAAAACGGATCCAGATGGAAATTCCGGTGATTTTGGAAGGGCATCGACAGCTTCCGGGCGCGGAAGCCACGTTTACGGAAAACGTCAGCGCCAAGGGTGCACGCGTGGTGAGCATTCGCCGCTGGGACAGAAACGCCCGGCTGGTGTTTGCGTCGCGCACAGGAGAATTTCGCTCCGCAGCACGGGTGGCATACTGCCAGCCAAACCATGGAGAAGGATACGTGGTTGGGCTGGAGTTCCTGGAGCCGCAAGGGCGATGGGTAGTTGAATCTGCAAATTAGCTTGACAAGTTCAGGCGAACGGATAGGAGGGAACCGCAGGAATATTCTTTAAGGAAGAAAGTTACAGCGCAAGAGAGCGCCGAACGGGTCGAGAAGGAGCCGTTCGGCGCTTTCCCTTTTTGGGGACGACTGAAACTCGTCTCATCCAGCGCAGAAGCAACGAAGCAAAGAAGTAAAGAAGCCATGAGGCAACGAACCAAAGAGAATCCCGGGGCATGCGGGGCTTGAGAGTCTGTGTGAAGAAGGGGAACTGCAGTCCTCAGCGGCTACGAAGCTGTGCCCACCCAAAGCATTTGTGAAACAGGTTCCGAGTATCCGGCGGTAATTTTTGGAGGTTCCATGCGTCGCGTTTCGGCGTAATGGAATGGTTGTATACTCGATGCTGAAAATTCGTGTAACTTGCGCTCTTTTCATTGAGGGAGGCTTTTCCGTTGAAAATTCTAGTGACCGGCGCGGCCGGCTATATCGGGAGTATCTGTTCGGAAGTACTGATGTCCCGCGGCCATCAGGTGATCGCGCTTGACAATCTGCAGGAAGGACACCGAGCTGCTGTGCCGCCCGCCGCGATTTTCTGCCAGAAGGACCTGGCGATTCGTTCGCAAATCGAAGAGGTATTCTCCGCGCACAAAATCGACGCGGTAATGCATTTTGCGGGGGAAGCACTGGTGGCGAAGTCGGTGCGCGAACCGAGCACATTTTATGCGGCAAATGTGGGATGCGGCGTGAACCTGCTGGATGCGATGGTGCGCCACGGAGTCAGCAAATTTATTTTTTCTTCGACGGCGGCAACGTATGGCGAGCCGGAAGTGGTCCCCATCCCCGAGGATCACCGCAAAGCGCCCATCAATCCGTATGGCAAATCAAAACTGAGATTTGAGCAAATACTGGGGGATTACCGGGCGTACACGGGGCTGAAATTCGTGGCGCTGCGATATTTCAATGCCGCGGGCGCGAGCGTCGAGCGCGGCGAAGCGCATCGCGTGGAGACGCATCTGATTCCGCGAGTGCTGGATACGGCGCTGGGCGCGATCCCGCAGATGGAAGTTTTCGGTTTTGACTATCCGACACCTGACGGAAGCTGCGTGCGCGATTACATTCATGTGCTGGACATCGCGGATTCGCATATACGGGCGCTGGAAGAGATCGAACGTGTGCCAGGGGAAGCGTTTAACGTGGGCAATAGCCGGGGCTTCAGCAACCTGGAAGTGGTGAAAACCGCAGAGAAGATTACGGGGCGGAAAATTGCGCACAAGCTTTCACCGCGACGGCCGGGCGACCCGGCGGTGCTGGTGGCGAGCAACGAAAAATTGAAGAAGGCGTTGGGGTGGGAGGCGAAGCACTCTTCGCTAGAAGAGATTTTGCAATCGGCTTGGGAGTGGCGGCAGAAGTTTCCGCGGGGGTATGCGGAGTGAGTTGGGCCGGATGGGATTCGGCTGGGAGATTTAGATTTGACGGACTTGCGGCGCAGATGGGCTGCGTGTTTACACGATGGCTTGGGACGGATTAAAGCTGATGGCCGGGTTGCGGTTTCAAAAGCGGCGGCTAACCACCGCACTCCAAAGGGGCCACATTGTTAGGGTTGTGCGGACATGGGGCGCATCTGTGCTGCGCCCCTACCGGGCTGGATGCGGTTTGGTTAGGGCTTCTTCGTAGAGTTGGAGCGTTTTTTCGACCATTAGGTCGGCGGAGAAATTTTCCGCGATGCGGATTCGCGCGGCTTGACCCAATCGCTGGGCAAAGGGGCGATCCTCCAGGATGCGCTTCACTGCCGCACAAATCTCCAACACATCGGGGCCGGAAACAATTAAGCCACTCTGGCCGTCAAGGATAATCTCCGTTAAAGCGCCGCGGCGAAAGGCAATGGAAGGGATTTCGTGCGCCATGGCGGCCATCAGGGAATTGTTCAGGGCTTCAAAAAACGAGGGAAGCAAGAAAACGTCGATGGCTGCGTATGCGGAATCGACGTCTTTCACGAAACCAGCGAAGATGACGGATTGCGTTACGCCCAGTTCATTTGCCAACGATTCCAATTTATCGCGAGAGGGGCCATCTCCCGCTAGTAAGAGACGAATTTCCGGATAGTCCTTTCGGAGTTCCGCGACGGCACGGATGAGCCATTCCTGACCCTTGTCGGGGAGCAGAACACCCACACAACCAAGGAGGGGAGCGTTGTCTGGGACGCCCCAACGGCGCCGCGCTTGAGCACGTTGCGTAGAAGAGAACAGCTCTGGGATTATTGTGCCTTCGTAGACCACGCGAAGCTTATCGGGTGGCACGCCGGAAGCGGCAGCCTGATCCGCCACCCACTGGGAATTAGCCAGGATGCAAGTTGCGGCGCGATATTTGGCCTGCGAAATCCAATTCTTGCGAATAGGAAATCCAACACGGCGCGATGCAAGGAAGGGAACGCTCCGGTGCGCGCCAGCAAGCCACGCAGCCGACACGGCATGAGCTTCGTTGGCATGGACGAGATCGATTCTTCCGCTGGAGAGGAGTTTGCGGATTGCCAGGGCGGCGGGAAGGCGAAAGTAGCCACGCGAAGCGTAGTGGACATAGTAACCGGCTTTGCGCGCGCGATGAGCCAAGACAGAACTTGGCGGGGCCAAAAGCTCGCCCGCATGGCCGTGTTCGTACAATCCGCGGAGAAGAAGAAACGCCTGGTTTTGTCCGCCGCGCCACTGGGGTTCCAGATCGACGATCAGAGGAATCACGGTTCACCGCGTGAATGAGATCGCTTTTCGGCTTTCACCAAGGCACCCAATTTCGAGGACTGCAAGCGTACACCACGCGCGGCCATTTGTGAGAGGACGGCACCGCGGTATCCATCGAGAAACCCGGCACCCAGGAAAAAGTAGCGGAACCAAGTCCAGGGCGTCCCGAGCCACAGGGCTGTGCGCCAACGGTGCTGCCCCTCTGCGAATAAGTGGTTTGCCATGGCAGAGGTCTCGCACTCGAGGGTGGCTTCGTGCTCGGCAAAGGTGCGCGCGGAGTAGTGCAACACGTCGCCGGATAATATCCGCGCTTTGCCGGAGAAACGCAGAACGGGATGAATGGGCCCGCAAAAGCTGGCTTTTGTGCGCAGGTAGAGACGAGGCTGCCAGTTCGGATAGAAGTGCGAATGATGGATCCAGGCACCGAGATACCAGGTCAGCCGGGCCATCTGATAAACGTCGGCTTGCAGCGGGAGATCCTTCCATTTTCGCAGAGAGAGGCGCGACTCCTCGCTCAGTTCCTCGTTCGAGGCGAGGGACAGAATCCAGTCGTGCGATGCCGAGGAGGCCATGTGGTTTCTTTGCGAGGCGGAATCGCGCGAATCCAGAGGAATGATTTTTGCACCGAATTGGCTGGCAATCGCTGCTGTGGCGGCAGAGTCCGAAAAACCAGAATCGGAGACGAGAATCTCGTCGGCGATTCCATTGAGAGAGGCCAGGAGTCGCGGCAGATTTTCCTGGTGATTTTCCGTGAAGATGCAAGCGGTCAGACGGTTCATGTGTCTGCAGCGCGGCCCGGAGCACGCGCCACCCCTTGAGCGAAGGAAAGCATCGCCTTGGATTTTACCTGGCTAAGTCTGACTCAGAACAGCCTTGGGTAGAAAGCTCAACCGAATGGTGCTGCTGCCCACACGGAACTCCGCACCGTCTTGTAAGAACGCAGCGCGGACGCGCTCGTCTTCAAAAAATGTTCCGTTGGTGGAGTCAAGATCCTTCAAGTTGACAGAGTGCTCGCGAACTTCGAGGACACAATGGTGGCGGGAAATCTCCGGATCTTCCAAAGGAAAGTCGGTACCCTTGCGACCAATGACGGTACGGGGATTGCTGAGCTTGAAGGATTTGCCTTTGGAAGGCCCGCTGGAGACGGTGAGTACGACATCGGCATCGGGCGGAAGGCGCAAGGAGTCGTCAACCGGGGGCAAGCGAAGCCTGGCGGTGGAAGCGTCGGCGCGGGCGAAGGAGGGCATAGGGGAGATCACCACGGTTTCGTCGGCACGGCGTTTGACCTCCACGATGGTGGTCTGGCCACAACGGGTACAGCGGAACTGCACCTTGGCGTGCTTGGCCACGACGTCGTCCTTCAAAAGGTGTTGCTGCCCACAATGCACGCAACCGGTTTGCATACTCTTAATTTACCACGTGGATTGGGACGCGAATGATTTGGCCGGGGCGGGCTTGCGGCAAGGGTTACCGCCGGGGCAGGCTGGGCGGCAGGACAGGTGTGCTACGATAGAGGATTCAAGATAGAGCAGGGGAGCGCACGTGTCTGAACACATATCGCGAAAAGAGCTGAAGCAGGACAAAGTCCGAGAAACATTCGAGCACGGTGCGGAAGCTGTACTGACGCACACACGGCTTGCCTCCATCGGGCTGTTGTTGGTGATCGTGATTGCGGCAGGGTATCTGGGCTGGAAATTGTACTCTGACCGGCAAAACGCGCAGGCGCAGGCCGCCTTTGACGATGCCATGAAGATTTTCAACGCGCCGCTAGCGATTCCGGGGCAGCCGACGCTGCCAGGCGAGCTGACGTACGCGGATGCGGCGCAACGTTCACAGGATGCGGAGAGC
The DNA here is from genome assembly GCA_964405585.1 of uncultured Acidobacteriaceae bacterium. Classification (GTDB taxonomy): domain Bacteria; phylum Acidobacteriota; class Terriglobia; order Acidiferrales; family UBA7541; genus Acidiferrum. Next base: position 11,292 of record CAYOOS010000054.1, read on the forward strand.
AAACTGGTGGTGGTGGCCGGCAAGTACCCGCACACGAATTCGGGGAAACTGGCGCGCTACTACGCCGCGCTGTGCCTAATGGATCTGGACCGCTTGAATCAGGCGTCCGAGGAGCTGAAGGGGCTGGATACGGGATCGGACAAGGAACTTGCGGCGCTGGCACAATACCAAAATGCGCTAATCGCGGAGCGCACGGGGAAGAATGACGAGGCGGTGAAGATATTGCGCACGCTATCCAATTCGGGCTCCGTCCTGGTGCCCAAGCCTCTGGTGCTGCTGGAACTGGCGGGCGTGCTTCGCCAGAGCGACCCGAAACAAGCGGCGAGCGTGTACGAGCAGATCAAGAAGGATTATCCAAACACGACAGTGGCGGACGAAGCGGACCGCGGCCTGGGAACGATTACGCCGAAATCTTGAGGCGGAGCGGCGCTGAATATTCGCCGGGAGGTCCGGCCATCGACACACCACGCTCGGCCGCGCCCTGGGCGATGCAGCCGTCATCATCGCGTGGCCGACGAATTCCAGAAGCAACACATCCCTACAGAAGCGAATACGCGCGGGACCGCGATCGCATCGTGCATTCGCGCGCATTCCGCCGTCTGGAAGCCAAGACGCAGGTTTTCACGACGCGGTTCTCCGATCATTTCCGTAACCGCTTAACGCATACATTGGAGGTGTCGCAGATCGCGCGCACGGTGGCGGCGGCGCTGGGGCTGAATGCCGAACTGGTGGAATCACTGGCTTTGGTACACGATATTGGCCACCCTCCGTTCGGACACGCCGGGGAGCGCAAGCTGAATGAGCTGATGAAAGCGCACGGCGGTCGATTCAATCACAATCTTCACGCGCTGCGAATCGTGGAGCATTTCGAGCAGCGGTACATCGGATTTGAGGGATTGAATCTGACGTTTGAGGTGCGCGAGGGGATCGTGAAACACTCTCGCGATTACACTGCCGCGGAATTTCCCGAGTTGGCGGAGTATTTGTTGGAACTGCGGCCGCCGCTGGAATCGCAGCTGATCGATTGGGTCGATGAGATTGCATATAACACCGCCGACCTGGACGATGCGCTGGAAGCGAACCTGCTGGATGTCGAGATGCTGCGTCACGAAGTGCCGTTTTTCGGCGCGTTCTATGCGCAAGTCGAGTCTGAACATCCGCAGGCACGCGCCAAATTAAAGTTCAACGAAGCATTGCGGCACGTTCTGGATCACCTGGCCAGTGACTTGATCGCGAATACCGAGCAGATGGTGCGGAATTCGCGAGCGCATACGGCGGAGGACATACGGCGCGCTCCAGTACGTCTGGCGAGGTTCAGCGAAAAGGCACGAGCGGAGAACGCGCAGCTCAAAGGGTTCCTGTTCTCGCATATCTACAATCACCCGCACATTACCGAAGATTGCGACCGCTCCATCCAATGCCTCGAGGAGCTTTTTGCGTTTTACCTGAAGCGGGCGGGTTCCATGCCGGAGCTTTATGAAGAGCTGGCGCGGACAAACGCACGACATATTATTGTGTGCGACTACATCGCCGGGATGACCGACCAGTTTTTGCTACGGCAGCATCACGAGCACATGGGCGCCCCTGACAGCGCCCGGCCTTCAACCGGGGGCTGACAGCAGCTAGAATGAAGCGGATTACTGGAGTGCTAAAAATGGCTGGCCCGCGCAATATGGTCCTGCTTCGCGTGGTGGTGCTACTGGCCTGGTGTGTGCCGTTGGGCGCGCAGATTCCAGGCCTGACGCCCGCGGCTCCGCCTGTCGTGGCGCAACCCAGCGTCTCGGCAGACCCGTTGGGACGTGAAAACCCGCGTGGATGCATTCTGGGATTCATTAAAGCGGCGCAGGAAGAACGCTACAGCGTGGCGGTGCAATATTTTCAGCCAGCAACGGGGCGGCACCGCGCCGATGCCGAAGAGGAAGAAGAGCTGGCCTCGCAACTGCTGACCGTCATGAATCAGCAGTATGTAGGGCCACTCGATTTTGTGAGCCGTGATCCGCTGGGCCGGCTGGATGACGGCCTGCCAGTCGATCAGGAAAAGATCAGCGGACCGTTTGAGACCAAAGGCAGTTTCTCAATCCTGCTGGTTCGCCAGGATGACGAACGAGGCCAGAAGCTCTGGTACATTTCGCGCGCGACGCTGGCGCAGGTGCCCAAAGCATACGATTCGCTGACGTTTCCGGAAGTGGAAAAGAAAATTCCGGATTATCTGGTCGAGCACCGATTTCTGTACATGCCGTTGTGGCAGTGGATCGCGATTTTAGTGTTCATTCCCGTCGCGCTGGTGGGGGCGCGGTTGCTGACGGAAGGCGGAGAATTACTGCTGGTCTTGTGGCGGAAGTCGCGCAAACTGCCGCAATTGGCACGCGCTCCGCTTTCGAAGGTGGGGCCCGGGACACTGGTGTTCGCAGTGTTGATCCATTACGCGCTAACGGGTTACATCGGCACTTCGCTGCTCTACCGGCTGTATTACCGCCGCGTCATTTGGACCCTTCTGACGATTGGATTTTATTGGATACTGACACGCATTACACGCGCGCTCAGCTCGAGGATCGGGCGGAGCCTCACAAGCCGCGGAATGTACGCGGAACGTTCGATCGTTGCACTGATCCGGCGGTTTGTGGAAGTCAGCATCTTGATTTTTCTCGGGCTGATCGTATTGCACAACGTGGGATTTAACGTGTCGGCCGCGCTGGCGGGCCTGGGTATCGGGACACTTGCACTGGGTCTTGGCGCGCAGAAGACTTTTGAAAACATGTTCGGCGGCGTGTCCGTGCTATTCGATAAGGTGATCCAGATCGGCGACACGTGCAAGGTGAACAACCAGACGGGTGTTGTGGAGGACATCGGGTTGCGGTCCACGCGCTTGCGAACAGCGGACCGCACGCTGCTCTCGATTCCCAACGGGATCATGGCTTCGTCCACGCTCGAGAATTTTCGTTTCCGAGACAAATATCTTTGCCAGCAGGTTTTGCGATTGCGGTACGACCTTGCGCCGGATCACGTGAGAAGTGTGCTGGAAGAAATTCGAGGGCTGCTGAACGCGAATGCCAAAGTGGAAGATGCGTCGGCACGCGTGCGCTTTCTGAGATTTGCGGAATACGCGTTGGAGATTGAGGTGTACTGCTACATTCTCGACCGCGACTACAATGCGTATCTGGAGACGCAGGAGGCGTTGCTTCTGGAAATCATGGGGGCGCTGGAGAAAACCGGGGCGGTGGTGGCGCTGCCGTCGCAAGCGACGTTGGTCTCCAAGGATGCGTGGATTGATGCGGAGAAAGCGAAAGCGGCACAGGCGGCCATCAATAAGAGAGGCGGATCGGGCGGCGCGGGCTAGAAGTTAAATCCTAAATGCTCTTCGCGACGGCATAGTGCACCTCAGGGGTTAAAACCCCAGAAACTCCGCTGCTTTTCGGCACGGCTGAAGCCGTGCCCTCCCGGGAACTATCCATGAGATGGTTTGGCCAGCTTCGATCCAAGAGGGTCGCCGCTGGCAGGGCGACTTCAGAGCAAGTCTCAGTGGAGCTCGGCTGCTTCGGACTTGGCTTCTTTCAGGATAGGGATGTCTGCATCGGCATCCTTCCACAGAGTAAGAAACTTCTGATACGAGGACTTGGCTGCAGATGTGGATCCCATCGCTGCCTGGGAACGGGCAATGCCGAGCTTGGCAAGCGGACCGGACCAGCAGTTTCCAATAATGCCGGGACTGTCGTCGATTTTCTGGTACTCACGAAGCGCTTCCGAACCGCTGGGTGTATGCAAATAGGCTTCCCCGCGAAGGTAAGCGGGAATCATGCAGGAGTCGCTTAAATTTCCGGTGAGCTGG
>CAYOOS010000055.1:0-14859 GCA_964405585.1 uncultured Acidobacteriaceae bacterium
GCATCATTTTGGACCTCGAGGAAGTGCCTACCATGGATTCCAGCGGGATCGGCATGCTGGTGCGCTTCCTCACATCAACCAAGCAGGGTGGCGGGGCCATCCGCCTGCTGAAACCGTCCAAATTCACCATTCAGACGCTGAAGATGGTGGGGTTGCTGAATCTTTTTTCAACCTTCGAGGAACTCCCGCTGGCGGTGGCGTCTTTTCAATAACGACAGCAAATCTCAAACATTAGAATCCTATTATTCCCCAAGATCGTATCGGCGCCGCTTGTCTGTCCGAGTTGGTGAGAGCCAATGTCTAGGCGGGCACAAAATTATGGCTGGCTTCTTCCGCCGTCGCGAAAAATCTCACAATTCTGTCCACGTGGGTCATGTGCAGGATTTCCTGGATGATCCCCTGCGGCCCAGCGATGCGCAGGCTGCCCCCGGCTTTCTCCAACTTGGCGTGGCACATCACGATGATTCCCACGCCCGTACTGTCCATCATGTCCAGACCGCTCAAGTCCAGCACGATACTCTTCACGCCCTCTTTGATCCATTCATCCACAGACCACTCCCCCTGGCGGCTGTCGTTCCCCATCATCAGCCGTCCACGAAGTTCCAGGACGCCCACCGAGGCCGAGGGAGATTTTTTTTGCACTGCCAGGATCATGGGAGCCTCCACCGTAAGACATCGCGATCTCGCTGAGGCTGGTCGCCGCTGACACCCCCCCTGCCAGCCCATCCGTTTTGTTGCTACAGCTGATTTGAGGGTCCGATAGTAGGACCACAGGGCTGGGGAGTCAACGGAAAAGGGGTCGCCCATAGTGGCCAACACGGCTAGGGGGTAAGAAAGAAAAAGGGTTAGCCGAAGCATCCGAAACACCTTTTCAGGTATCAAAACAGCAGTACCATTCGGCGGGATGGTTGAACGAAGGGGCTTCTGCGTCGAAAATAATGGTCAGGGGGATACATTGAAGGACAGCAAAATTAGGTGTGCCTGTACCGCTGTCTTCGCTTTTATTTTAATAATAGGAAGTTCGCGACTGTGCGCGCAGGAGAGCCCCGCAACCCCGCCCGCGAACGAACAAGAGAAGTCCACCAGTGCCAGCGCTGCACCGGCACAAGACCCTTCTGGTCCGCAAAACGGCGACGCTACCCCCAGCCCGGCAAAGCCGGACTCGCCGCAGCCCAAGGTCGAGCCCGCGGATTCTTCGGGCCAGCAGACCAAGCGCATCCTGTGGATCATTCCCAATTACCGCTCGGTGAGCGTGGACAGTCACCTTCCTCCACTGAGCTTTAAGGAAAAATTCTGGCTGGCTACTCAAGATAGCTTCGATTACTCGGCTTTCGCATACGCGGGAATCTTTGCCGGTGTGTCCATGGCCGGAAAGTCCACGCCTGATTTTGGCCAAGGCGCTGCCGGCTATGGAAATTATTTTGCTCATACGTTTGCCGATGACACCGTGGAAAACTACATGGTGGAGGCGCTCGTGCCTGCCCTGACAAAGGAAGATCCGCGCTACTACACGCTCGGCAGAGGCGGAGTCTTTAAGCGCACCGGGTATGCCGTCAGCCGCCTGTTTGTTACAAGAACGGACTCCGGCAAAAGAACTTTTAATTTGTCCGAGGTTGTGGGGGCTGGCGCGGCCGCAGGCATTGGCAACACCTACTATCCCACGGATCAGAATCAGTTGGTCAAGACATATCAGCGCTGGATCAGCCAAATCCTCCAGGATGGCGCCAGCAACATCCTCAAAGAGTTCTGGCCAGATATCAATCACGCCGTCTTCCATACCAAGAACTGAGCCTGCGGCCGGCTCGCCTCATAGAGGAGTCTTCATCAGTTCCCCTTGATGCATTGATGGGGAATCTGGATATTGTCTCGATGTGAACTAGGGATTTCACGCCAGAGGATTCCCTGCTCACCGCTCATCGATTTGCCGACTGATTGCCCGGCCTTGATTTTGAGACCTGTTCCATTTCGGACAGATTGTTTAACCCCTCCTTTGGTTGAATCGACGTGGAATCTTAAGTCCCAAGAAGTTTCAGGCAGTGAATGCAACGCACTTTGCTGCCATTCAGGATTGCAATGAATCGCAAGAGTTTCCGAGTGACGCGAGCGGGCGAACGGACCAACATCGAAGGGAAGCCCGTAAGCAACAAAGTCTTGCTGGCGATTCCCGATAACGAATTCCAATTGATACGTCCTGACTTGGTGTTCCTCGAATTGCCGGACCGTCTTAGCCTTCATGAGCCGACGCAAAACATCGAATTTGTCTATTTCCCGAACCGGGGAATGGTCTCTCAGGTAGTCGTGACCAAAGACGGTCGAACCGTCGAGGTAGGTGTGGTGGGCAGCGAGGGCTATGTTGGGGCGGGATTGGCGGTTGGCTTGAGCAGAAGTTCCGTGCGTGAAATCGTCCAAATCGCCGGCGATGGCTTTCGAATCCTGGGTAATGCCCTGGAACGCGTTCTGCAGTCGGCTCCACAATTGCGGATGATGTTGAGCCGGCATTCGGGGCTTCAAGGGATGCAGGTCGCACAGACCGCGGCGTGCAACCGGCTCCACGATATACAGCAGCGTCTAGCGCGATGGCTTCTGATGACTCAGGACAGGGTGCATCTGGGAGTACTTCCCATCACCCACGATTTCATTGCCACCATGATGGGCACGGACCGTTCCACGGTCAGCCTAGCAGCGGCCGCGCTGCAAAAAAAGGGCATCATCGAGTACATACGCGGTGCAGTGAAGGTTGTGAACCGCAGGAAACTCCAGAATTCCGCTTGTGAATGTTACGCTGTCATTCAACAGTTCGAGGATGAACTCGGATTGAGATAACCGTTTTCCCAGTGTTGGATACCCCACAGACAGCCGCCTCTTCCTATCGCTAATGTTCAGGCATTGTGTATTCCGTTCGGTTTTGAGGTGCGTTCCAAAAGCGGTAAGTTCGGCAGAACCTCGCTCCGGTCAATGAAAAGAGCGGTTTTTGTTGTCGCAGGGCCGTGGAAGACCAATGCCACACCGTCTTTCAAAGAAGCACGACGGCGGCGAATATCGAGGTGTGCCATGGAAGCGAAGCGTCGCAAATTGGTATGGGTCAAGAAACAGAATTTTCAAGGCTGGGCTTGCACCGAATGCGCGTGGGTGTTCAACCCTTCGGGGCCGCTTATTGGCGAATCAATTGACGAGATGAAGAAGCACTACGAACAGCAGCGCGACAAGGAGTTCGCATCTCATGTCTGTGCCGAACATCCCAGAACCACAAAAAGTTCCCTTTAGCCTAATCACCTGCGGGAAGGCACCGTGACATTTTCGCGTTTATGAAAGGCAACCACCCGCCAAAGTTCGGATAATCGGAAACTGACCCGAACTCCAATCGAGAATAAAATTTACCCGCCGCCGCAAAGATGGGAGAATACGTTCGCTCGTTCCGCTCGGCTTGTTTGTTGCGTGTGAAGGTTGGCGTTGGCTAACACGCTGTCGCTTCCGGGACTGAGGTGCCTCCATGGGATCCGCTCTGGACGTACACCGGCTGCAGTTCGCCTTCACCGTCACCTATCACTATTTATTCCCGCAGCTCACCATGGGTCTCGCCCTCTTGCTTGTCATCCTAAAAACGCTGGCCCTGCGCACGGGCGATGAGCATTACAACCGTGCTGCGCGTTTCTGGGCCAAAATCTTCGGCATCAACTTTGCCCTCGGCGTCGTCACCGGCATCCCCATGGAATTTCAGTTCGGCACGAATTGGGCGGAGTTCTCCAAATCCGCCGGCGGCGTGATTGGGCAGACACTGGCAATGGAGGGTGTCTTCTCTTTTTTTCTGGAGTCGAGTTTCCTGGGGCTATTCCTTTACGGCGAAAAACGTCTCGGACGCATCGGCCACTGGTGTGCGGCGTTTCTCGTTTTCCTTGGCTCGTGGCTTTCCGGCTACTTCATCGTCGCCACCGATGCATGGATGCAGCATCCTACCGGCTACCGTCTCACGCCCGGCGGCGGCTTTGAACTCACCAGCTTCTGGGGCCTGCTTCTGAATCCCTGGGCGCTTGCGCAGTACGCGCACAACATGTTGGGAGCCGTGCAAACCGGCTGCTTCGTGATGGCCGCTGTGGGCGCGTTTTATCTTCTAACCAAGCGCGACCTCTTCTATGGCCGCACGTTTGTGCGCATCGCCGTCATCGTCGGCGTGATTGCCGCCATTCTGCAAATGGTTCCCACCGGCGATTTCCAGGGAAAAATGATCGCGCACCATCAACCCGCCACACTGGCGGCCATGGAAGGTCTCTTTGTTTCACAGGAAGGCGCGCCGTTGGCCATTCTCGGCCAACCCGACGTGGAGAAGCGCCGGCTCGATAATCCGCTGGAAGTTCCGCGCATGCTTAGCTTCCTCACTTACAAACGCTGGGGCGCGAATGTCCATGGCCTCGACGCTTTTCCCCAGGATCAGTGGCCCGACAAAATCGAACTTTTGTATTACAGCTATCACGTCATGGTGGGACTCGGAACCATCTTCATCGCCGTGATGGGCGTCTCTGCTTTTCTTTTGTGGCGCAAGAAACTTTTTGAATCGCGCTGGATGCTTTGGATCCTGATGCTCAGCGTTCCTCTCCCCTACATCGCCAACACGGCGGGATGGATAACCGCAGAGCTGGGCCGCCAGCCTTGGCTCATTTATGGATTGCTGCGCACCGTGCATGGCGCGTCTCCGCGCGTCGGCGCGGGCAATGCGTGGTTTACTCTGCTCGGCTTCATGGGCATGTACACCGTGCTCTCGATTCTTTGGCTGTTCCTGATCTATCGCGAAATTGAACACGGGCCGGAACCGGATGAATCGCGCCGCGCGGGCGCAGACGCCCCGGCGGCGGGCTGAGGAGGCGCGATGGAAACGATCTGGTTTTGCCTCGTCGCGGTGATGATCGCTATGTACGTGCTCCTCGACGGCTTCGACCTGGGTGCTGGCGCGATTCATTTTCTGGTCGCGCGCACGAACGAAGAGCGCCGACAGGTAATCGCTACGATTGGCCCCGTGTGGGACGGCAACGAAGTCTGGCTGTTGGCCGCGGGTGGCACACTGTATTTCGCCTTTCCCGCGCTGTATGCCAGCGGTTTCAGCGGTTTCTACCTTCCGCTGATGATCGTGTTGTGGTTGCTGATTCTGCGCGGCACTGCCGTAGAATTTCGCAACCACATTGAAAGCCCCATCTGGATTCCCTTCTGGGATTTTGTTTTTTTCGCGGCCAGCCTGCTGCTGGCGATCTTTTTTGGCGCGGCGCTCGGCAATGTCGTGCGCGGCGTTCCTCTGGACGAGTCCGGCTACTTCTTCGAACCTCTGTGGACGAATTTCCAATTGGGAGAACACACCGGCATCCTCGATTGGTTCACGATTCTGGTTGGCGTTCAGGCGCTGCTAGCGTTGATGATGCACGGCAGTTTGTGGGTGCGACTGAAAACGCGTGGTGAAGTAAGCGAGCGCTCAGGAAATGTCGCCGGCATGGCGTGGTGGGGAGTGCTGGCTATGACAGCGGTGATCACGGCGCTGACGTTTGGCGTGCAGCCACAGGTAGTCGCGAATTTCCATACCTGGCCCGCCGGTTACGTTTTGCCCGTCATCGCTATCGCCGGGCTCGCCGGCGTGCAGTTCGAGTTGCGCCGCAAGAACGAACGCAACGCGTTCCTGGCCTCCTGCGCGTATTTGCTGGGCATGCTCACCAGCGTCGTCTTCGGCGTTTATCCCATGGTGCTTCCCGCGCGGAATCCCGCCTTTTCGCTGACCATCCGCAATGCCAAGGCGGCGGATTACGGCCTGAAAATCGGCCTGATCTGGTGGGTCATTGGCATGGCGCTGGCAACCGTCTATTTTGTTTATGTCTATCGCTCGTTTGCCGGAAAGATTGCTGAATCCGCCGAATCGCACGGCCACGGCGAGTAGTCACTTCGTCGAGTCGGGTGCTGTGAAGCACATTTGACCGCACGCGCCAACCGGCGTAGCGTATTTTGACGGTGCTGAAATCTATGGCCAACGCGTGTAAATTCATCGCTGCAAAGCTGGCCGCATCCTTTCTCACTCTTGGCCTGCTCGTTGCGCCTCTGTGCACGATTCACTGTGCCGCTCACGACTGCGGTTCCGAGTCATCCACTGACAACGCAACACCCGCCTGCCATCACCAATTTGCTGGCCATCCCGTTACCGGCTTTACCGCGCAATCCTGCTTTGGCTCCTGCAACCCGCCTGAACTTGTGCTCGATCTTCCACGCGTCGAATTTCAGCTGACGACTTCACTGGTACCCCACGGCGCGACGTTAGGCCAATTGGCTGTTCTGTTTCCGGCCACCGCGACGAACGACACGCGGAATGCCACTCCGCCCGGCTGGCCCGTCTTATTGTTAGAGCAAACGAGCTTTGAACCTCGTCCGCCTGCCCTTCTTCGTCGCTGAAACTCGTTTCCTCCGCCAAAGTCTTCTTACAGTTCTCAGTTTTCTTATCGCGCCACTGTACGCGCCATCTTCTAACTATTTTCTCCATCGCAAGAGAGGAACGTATGAACGGCACACGCAGGAACTTTTTTCAAGACGCCGCGCTGTTTGGCGCCGGACTTTTCGGCCTCGGTGCGCGCGCCCAGGCTGGATCGCATTTAGAAAAAAATCAAACCGCGAAAAACCCATCAACTGCGCGGCTGCCGGGTGGCTCAGCTAAATCCCCGCCGCCCATCCCGATGATTACTCCCGATGTTTCCGACCTGCCGTTTGAGCTCGACGCAGGCGTGAAAGTCTTTCGCCTGAAAGCAGAACCGCTCAAACGCAAAATCGCCCCATTCAAAACGATTGATGTGTGGGGCTACAACGGCTCCTGCCCGGGCCCAACCATTCAGGTCACGCGCGGCGATCGCGTGCGCATCGAATTTGAAAACGCGCTTCCGGAAAGCACTTCGATGCACTGGCACGGCCTGGAACTTCCCATTGAACAAGACGGCGTGCCCTGGATCAGCCAGAAGCCCGTGCCACCCGGCGGAACGTATGTTTACGAATTCACGGTCCATCAGGACGGCACATTTTTCTATCACGCCCACAGCGCCATGCAGGAAATGATGGGACTGATCGGCATGTTCATCGCGCATCCCCAGGTGGCCGATTCGCCGCACGTGGATCACGATTTCGGCATCGTGTTGCAGGAGTGGGCCGTGCTTCCGGGAAATTCCGTGCCCAATACCGCCGCGATGGAGTTCAACTGGCTCACCTTCAATGGACTTTCCGCGCCTGCCACCACGCCGCTGATTGTTCGTCTGGGCAATCGTGTGCGCCTGCGCTTCGTCAACCTGGGTATGGATCATCACCCCATTCACTTGCACGGCCATCAGTTCGTCATCACCGGCACGGAAGGCGGCCGCGCCCCGGAATCAACCTGGTATCCCACAAACACGGTGCTCGTCGGCGTGGCGCAAGCGAAGGTCGTCGAGTTCGAGGCCAAATATCCCGGCGCGTGGATGATTCATTGCCACTTGCCGCACCACATGATGAACAGCATGATGGACCTGCTGCGCGACCGTCAGATTCCCACCGCGAATACCACCGATGCCCAGGCGATGCAGCAGATGCAGGCGCTCTCGCAATCCATCGGCGTGGAACACGTGCATCATTCCCCGATCGCCGCGAACGCCAGCAGCATTCCCGGTTTTCCCCAGGATGCGTTCATGGAAATGGGCATGGATGAAGCGGTGGCTAAGCCGGAAACGTTCGGCCTGCCCAAGAACTGGAGCGCCGGAATGATGGGCATGATGACCATGGTCCGCGTGCTCCCCGACAAGGATTACGAAGAGATGCAAGCCCGCATCCGCGCAAAGAAGGCGTAGGGTCCGCCTTCTGCCTGCCCACCGAAGGAGGGAGGCGGGCGCCTTTGGAGTGCGGCGACTAGCGCCGCTTTTCCGCCGTAAACAACTGCAGCGCAGTGTTCTTTCAACGAACGGCGCTGAATATTCATTCTGATAAAAAACAAATTGCCAACGAAAACGAGGAACCGCAATGCAACTGAAATCAGGACTATTCTTGCTGATCGCAATGGGACAGATAAGCACGCTTGCGCCATGCTTGGCCCAGCAACCAATGGACATGTCCCACGATCACCAGCAACAGCAGCATGCCGAGATGCAACCCTTGACGCCGGTCTATCCGCGCATGGGCCGCGCGCAAGAGCATCCCACCGGCACCCTCTTCACTCTGGAAGACGCGCAGCGTATCGCCGCCGAAGCAAATCCCACGCTCCGCCAAGCCGAAGCGGAGATTCGCGCGGCAAAAGCGCGCCATCAGCAAGCCCGCCTTTATCCGAATCCCACGATCGCCTACACCGGCGACGAAATCCGCGGAGGTTCCGTTGGTGGCGGCAAGCAGGGCTTTTTCGTGGAACAAAACATCGTGACTGGCAGGAAATTGGCCAGGAGCAGCGAAGTTTACGCAAAGGGAATTAGCCTCTCCGAGACCGAAGCCGAGGAGCAGAAACTCCGTGTGGAAACCGCAGTGAAGACCTCCTACATCCGCGTGCTTGCGGCGCAGGAATTGCTCGACGTCCGCCAAGGTCTCGCCCAAATTGCTCAGGATGATGCGGATACGCGCCGCCGATTGTTCAACTCCGGCCAAGCCGATGAAACGGAAGTGCTGCAATCCGAAGTGGACGCGCGACGCGCGCGCCTCGCCGCCCGTATGCAGGAAAACTCGCTTCGCGAAGAGTGGCGCTCGCTGGCCGCTGTTCTTGGTCGGCCCGAGCTTCCCTTCGCCAGCGTCTCCGGCGACCTGGAACGCAACTGGCCCGAAGTGAACGAAGACCAAATCATGGATACCATCGCCACGCAAAGTCCGGCAGCGCGCATCGCGGAGACAGACAACCAGCGCGCCGAAGCAGAAATCGCCCGCGCCAAACGCGAATCCATCCCCGATCTGCAACTCCGCGGCGGCCTCGAATACAACAACGAATTGCTCGGCAGCGTGCCTTACGCGAAGGGGTGGGAAGGCATCGCCGAAGTTGCTGTTCAAGTTCCGTTCTTCAATCGCAATCAGGGAAACGTAGCCGCGGCCGGCGCGGAACGCGATCGCGCGCAACTGGAAAAGCAGCGCGTCGCTCTCACGTTGCGCGAACGCGCTTCCAGCGTCCTGGATCAATACGCCAACGACAAACTCATGGCCGTCGAGTATCGCGACGCTATTTTGCCGCCCGCCAGGAAGGCTTATGCATTGATGCTGGAAAAGTATGGCCAGATGTTGGCCGCCTATCCGCGCGTCATCGAATCGCAGCGAAAATTATTCGAGTTGCAGGCGGAATATATCGCCGCGCTCGAGGGCGTCTGGACCACCGGCATCGCTCTGCGAGGATTTCTCCTCACCGATGGACTGGAAGCCCCCGCGCGCCCCGGCGAAGTCGATCGCCCAGTCCGCGAAACGAATGTACCTGCAGCCGATCGCACGCTGGTCCCAGCTCTCGCGATGCCTCACCCGTAGACCTGTCCGAATGGACATGTCGAGTGCGTCACACTAGTACTGCCGTAGCGTTGACCCTTTGAAAATGCCCCCGCTACTGTCGTAATTGGCGAAGGGTGTGTGCGGAAGAGGCGCGAACACATCGCAGTAACAACTTGGTTTTTCAACAGAGGCAGCCTTTTCCGTTTGCCCTCGTGAATGAAAATGGGCGGAACACTGCGCCAGGCGTGGTGTTTAAGGGGACAGGCCACGGAAGCGTGGCGGCGACAGCATGGCAACGATGGTAAAAGCGGGGCGATATGAAATCCTCAGCGAACTCGGCCGGGGCGCCATGGGTGTGGTCTATCGCGCGATGGATCCGGTCATTGGGCGCACCGTTGCGGTCAAAACGATTCGCTTAAGCGAAGAAGGGACCGGCCTCTCGCGGCCCGAACTTCTGACGCGATTCCAGACCGAAGCGCGCGCCGCGGGTCTCCTCACGCATCCCAACATTGTGGTGGTCTACGATGCGGGCGAAGAGAACGGCCTGTATTTCATTACTATGGAGTTGGTGGAGGGCCATAGCCTCCAGGCACTCCTCGATGGCGGCCATGCGTTTCCCGTTCCCCGCGTAATTCGTATCGTGGAGCAGACCTGCAGCGCGCTGCAATTCGCCCACGAGCGCAATATCGTCCACCGCGACATCAAGCCCGCCAACCTGATGCTTACCGCCGACGACACCGTCAAAGTGACCGACTTCGGCACCGCTAAGATCCTTCAGTTCGGTACTGTTCAGCAGACGGCGCACGTGATGGGCACGCCAAGTTACATGTCACCGGAGCAAGTGAAAGGACGCCCCGTTGACGGCCGCAGCGATATTTTCTCTCTCGGCGTCATGTTGTATGAAATGCTGACGGGCGAAAAGCCTTTCCCCGGCCAGAGCATCACCACGGTCATCTACAAGATCGTTAACGAAGATCCCGTTCCGCCCAGGCAGATCAATCCTTCCATCCATCCGGGCTTGAATGACATCGTGCTTCGCGCACTCGCCAAGGAACCTGAAGTACGCTACCAGAGCTGCCGCGAAATGCTGGAGGATCTGCGGAACTACCGCGCCCTTGGCGGCAACAACGAACGAAACCCCGACGCCACCATGATTTCTCCGCGATTGGGCGCCACCTTGCCGCTGAACGCCGAAGCCGCGGGCATGCGCGGCGCGCACATCCCGGATGATCCGATGACTGTTGCCACTGTGCGTTCGCTGCAGAATCGCGCCAACGGCCCCTCGCAGACTCCCATCGTGCGGCGCACGGGTACCGTTCAGCCCGTTATCGAGCCACCGAAAAAACAAAATACCTTTGCAACGGTGCTGGCTGCTTTGCTCTTGGTTGGCGTGATTATCTATGGCGTCAACAGGCTCCGGCCGGAGTTCAAAGCTGCGCGCGAGCGCAACAACTCCTCGCAGCAAGATGCTGGCACGGATGGAACGCCAGCGCAGTCGCCCTCCGCGAAAGACAATCCTGCTGATCAGTCCTCCGCAACTGTCACCGCGCCAACAACGATCTCAGTGCCAGAGTTGGCTCCGCCTTCAACGCCTCCGTCAACTGCGGCACCCGCCGAACAACCAAAAACGGGCACCCTTCAGCCCGCCGCCGCTCCCGCAAGAAAACTGGTTCCAGCCCCAAAGCTGCCTGAGGAAATGAAGAAACCCGAAGCCACCCTCAACGCCGACGCGCTCGAGTATAAAGGCCACATTGAGGAAGCCATCGCCGACCGCGGGCTGAACGGACGCGTGCAAATCGCCGGAATTGGGAACACTCTGACCCTGAGCGGCAAACTCCGCCCCGCGGAGCACGCCTCGCTCCTCAATTTCATGCACAATGCTCCCGGCGCTGTTCACATCGTTGACGACATCCTTTACGATGACACTCCTCTTCCAGCATCAGACTCGGGTAACGCTGACGGTCACCCTGTCCCCTCCAAAGGCTTGGGCGCGGTGCACGTTTTGACGGATGTCATCGGCGCCAAAGCCACGCTCTTTGGTCCTGGCGGACACGCTCTGCACGAGTGCCAGACGCCTTGCAGCTTCAACAACCTTTTCCCCGAACGCTACAGCCTGCAGATTCAGAAAGACGGTTACCTGCAAGTACAAACGGCGCTGCAGATCAAGGCCGGCCAATCTCAGGATCAGAGAGTTCATCTTGACGCGCTTGCAAAGGGCGTCTACGTCACCAGCAAACCCGCTGGAGCGGACATTTTCATTAACGGCGCGAAGCAGTCTGGGCAAACCCCCGCCTCGCTGCCGCTTGCCCCTGGCCACTACGACCTTGTTCTCCGGCTCCCTGGCTATGATCCCTACGTGGGAGAAGTCCAGGTAAAGGACAATGTCCAAACAACGCTGGAGGCTGAGCTCAAGGAGCGCGGGCAGTCTGCTCACGTGGCTTGGGCCCAAGTATCAACTACCCCTACAGGTGCGGAGATCCTTGTTGACGGTAATTCGACCGGCCAAGTCTCTCCCGCGCGCGTTCAGATTCCTGCCGGTACCCACGTTATTGCTCTGAAACTAAACGGTTTCCAGGTTGTTCGCAGGGGCGTTGAGGCCAGCGAAGGCGGCACGGTCACCGTCAACGAAGAATTGAAACACAAATAGAGGCCCGGAAGTACAGCGAAGAAAAGCAAAAGGAGAGCTAGCGGAAGCGCCAGTCGCCTCAGCGAAAATGTAACTTTTTTATCCAACAATGGACTAGAAGTACTATATCCATCTACCTCCCCTTATCCTACCCTATCCTTGCGGAACTGGCTCCCTCCGGGGCGCGGATTTCCCACTTTTGCAGTCCATTTGCACCTTGCGCAGTCGCGACTCCGTGCGATGGACCTAGGACGGGCATTTGGTATTTCGAGCCTCACTTCTGCTGGATGAGAAAAAAGCGGCGAAGCCTGCCTCTCTTCGTGGCTTGCGGAACGAGCCCGCTGCGGCTCCGCGCGAGCGCTCGCGCCCTGGCGATCCCCGTCTGGCTGACATGGTCCAGGCGCTGCGCGATCTGCATCTTCTGCTTCGTGCTCACCGTTTGTACGACTCCGCACATCCCTGCGTGCTGGACAGCCTGGATACAGCGTACGATTCCCTGAAACGCGCCGCCGCCGATTTTGACGGTCTGGAAATTCGCACGGAACGCGGCGGCCTGGTTGTTCCCAAATTTGCCGAGGGCCATTTGACCGATCCGCGCGGCGAATTCCATGCCCTGGCGAATGATCTGCAACGCGCCGGAATTCAGACTCTCTACTTCGCGACAAAATTCCATGTGGGCGAATTGGACACGCTCGCACAACTCGTCAAGTCCGCCTTGCTAACATCAGAAGAGCAGGCAAGACGCCCGGGATCGCTGGGCTGGCCCGCGCAACTCCGGGAGCATCGTGTGCAAGGGATTCATATCAATACGCTGACCGAGCGCAAGGTGGACACCGTCCTCGCCAGCCTGATTGCGGCGCTCGTCGCTTATGGCGGCAACGCCCCGCAAGATAACGGCGACGCGCCCATCCGTGCCCCGCAAGTCGCGGAAACGCTCGACACGCTCCGCCTCATCGGCCATCTGACTCCGCCGATGGAAGTGGCCAGTGGCCTTTCCGCGGAAGATGCCGCCCGCGCCATTCACTCCTCCATGGAACTCGCCAGCCGCGGCACGGTGCGCATGCTCATGGCCGCCATGACGCATTACACGCCGCAGGAAGGCGAAGCTCCGCAACTTTATCTGCAGCGGCTTTCCGAAAGTCTTGTGCTCGAACATCTGAGCACGGAATTCGCCGCCGCAAACCTCACTCCCTTTTCCGTGCGCACGGTTTTGATGCAGCTCGCCGACTCTCTGGTCAGTGCCGGCGAATATCGCGGCCCGCATTCCTCGCAGCATTTTTCGGTGCTGGCCACCGCCTGGGCCAGCGATACCTACCGCGAGCAATTGATCGAGCGTTTCTGGCTGGAATTGCCACCGCGCGAGAAATCTGGCGTGCTGCGCGGCGCCGAAATCTGGTGCGTGCCCATCACCGCGATTCGCCACACGCTGGGGCAACTCGTCGAAGCTGGCGCGGATGCTCCCCGCCGCGAAGCCCGCACGATTCTCCTGAACTATGCCAGACGTCTCGAATACGCCGATCCTGCGGCGCGCCGCATTGTCGCCGCTGGCCTCAGCGAACTTACGTCGCTGCTCGAATCCCTGTGGCCCAATCAGCTCCCGGAAGAGTTGAGCCGCGGCACGATGAATGCTCTCTCGAAGGAACACGCCCCGGAAACAGGTGCGCTGCTTGCTGCATTCCTCGAGACTCTTGGCCGTATCGCGGTCACCCGTGGTGATTTTGCAAGCTTCGAAAATATCCTGATTGGTCTGGAAAAACTGCCGCGCGACGTCGAGCATGAGCACATGAGCGCTCTGGGCCATCGTCTTGTCGCCAACGACCGCTGGATGGTGATCGTCGACGCCGCGCTCGCCAATCGCCCTCTCGATCCTGCTCTTCCCCGACTGCTTCAGCGCGATCCGGAGCGTTTGCTCGATCGCCTCACCCTGTTGCTGACCGAACCCCGCGGCATGGAAATGTTGCCGGCCATGGCTCGCATCTTGCGTGCTATTGGCGTGCCCGCTCTGACTCTTCTGGAAACACGGCTCTTTGAAGCGCGGCGCCAGCGTGTCAGCGCCGCCATCAAACTCCTCGCCGCCGCCGATCCCGATCGCTTGCTTCGCGGCCTGACGCGCGCAATGGCTAGTTGGGAATGGAACCTTCAGGATCTGGCCGTCAGCGAACTGGCGCGCCCGACGAATTCGCCTTCCGCGCAAAGCACTGCATTCGTCTTTTCCGCGATTCTTGCCGACGCGCATCCCCTGGTCGTGCCCATGATGATCGACCAGATTGGCATCGGCCAGGAAGCCACCGCAGTCCCCATGCTGATGGAGATTGCCGCCGGCGAGCACGAGATATTGCGTGACCAGTTTGTCCGCATCAAGTCCATTGAAGCTCTTGGCCGGCTCCGGGCCACCGAAGCCAGCGAGCTGCTTCACCAACTGGCAAGCAAACGCGAAGGCCTCACCTTCATGGAGCCCGCCGGTCTGCGCGCTGCCGCCGAAGATGCTTTGGGTCTCATGGAGGAGAGTCCTGCCTCCGCGCGAGCCCACGCCGCCTTTGAACCGGCCGCCGCCCCGTTAGGAAATTTCGTTGTCCCGCGCCGCTACGCGCGCATCCCGCTGGAATCGCCTCTGCGCGCACAGATGGGCAGCCAGCAGATGATGAGCCCTGTGCGCGTACGCACCATCAGCCTGGGCGGCGCTTACCTGGAATCCCCCACCCGCTTAAACTTGGGCGATTCTATCCAATTGGAAGTGCGTTCCGGCCTGCGCAAGATCCATTTTACCGCGGTAGTCCGCAACCTCGGCCCGGATGGCGGCGGCGTCG
>CAYOOS010000056.1:0-13143 GCA_964405585.1 uncultured Acidobacteriaceae bacterium
CGCCGCGGCTTCGTTCTGACGCTGGCAACCCGCGAGCAGCACATTCGCCGCGAGAAGGCCACGTCAAATATTTGCACGAATCAGGCGCTTTGCGCCTTGGCAGCAACGGTGCACCTGACGCTGCTCGGCAAAGAAGGCCTGCGCGAAATGGCGGAGCAAAACCTCTCGAAAGCACACTTTGCGCTGGCGGAGTTGCAGAAGATTCCCGGCGTGAAGCGCACGTTCAGCGCGCCGTTCTTCAACGAATTCGTTGTCGAGTTTCCTCGTTCGGTGAAGATGGTGAACGCCGAACTCCTGAAGGAAAAGATTGTCGGGCCGTTTGTGCTTGGCTCGGCTTATCCGGAATTGACCAAGCACGCTTTGGTTTGCGTGACGGAGACGACGACTCGCGCGGAGATCGAGCGCCTGGTTGCTGCCGTGAAACGCGCACTGGAGCAACCGCTCTAATAAAGGAGGATGCGGCGAAGGAATTGGCGATGCCCACCTCCGCCCTGGATTTCAGAGATGAAAGACAACATCAAAAAGGTTTCGCGGCACCCGAACCAGAACGAGGGCCTGATTTTCGAGAAGTCTTCCCCCGGCAAGCGTGCCTTTGATCTTCCACCCCTTGATGTTCCTGCCGCCGATGCGGGGAAATCGCTTGGCGAATTCCATCGCACTGCGGGCGTGGAAGGATTTCCCGAAGTCAGCGAGATTGAAGTTCTGCGCCACTTCACGCGGCTTTCCACCTGGAATTACGCGATTGATCTGGGCATGTACCCGCTGGGCTCCTGCACCATGAAGTACAACCCTCGCGTGAACGAACACGTGGCGCGGCTGGCAGGCCTGGCCACCGAACATCCCTACCAGCCGCAGGAATTGTCGCAAGGCTGCCTGAAGATTTTGCAACTGCTGGAAAAGTGCCTGCTGGAAATTACTGGCATGGACGCCGTAACGCTGCAGCCGGCCGCAGGCGCGCAGGGCGAACTCACAGGCATTCTTCTGATTCGCGCGCATCATGAGAAGCTCGGGAACCCCCGTAAAACGGTGCTGATCCCCGATTCGGCGCATGGCACAAATCCTGCCACGGCCATCATTGCGGGCTACCAGGTCCAGAACATTAAATCCAACGAGGATGGTCAGATCGATATCGCGCATCTGGACGAGCAAGTAACCGGCGACGTTGCCGCGCTGATGATCACCAATCCCTCGACTCTGGGAATTTACGAGCAGCGCCTCCCGGAAATCGCCCATGTCTTGCATGCAAAAGGCGCTCTGCTCTACATGGACGGCGCAAACATGAACGCGCTGACCGGCGTGACCCGCCCCGGCGATCTGGGTGTGGATGTCATGCACTTGAACCTCCACAAGACTTTTTCGACGCCGCATGGCGGAGGAGGCCCTGGCGCAGGCCCCGTGGCCATCAAGAAATTCCTCGAACCCTATTTGCCCGTTCCAGTGCTGGTGGAAAAAGAGGGCGGCAAGCTGGCGCTGGATTACCACCGCAAGGAGAGCATCGGACGTGTGCGCGCGTTCGGTGGAAATTTCGGCGTGCTGGTTCGCGCTCTTGCGTACATCCTGGCGTACGGCCCCGGCGTGCGGCAAGCCACCGAAGATGCCGTTGTGAACGCAAACTACATTCGGAAACATCTGGAAGGCGTATTTGATCTTCCGTACACACGACCTTCAATGCACGAAGTGGTCTTCAGCGACGCGCTGCAGAAGAAACATGGTGTGAATACCATGGACATCGCCAAGCGCCTCATCGATTACGGCTTTCATCCATACACCACAGCGTTTCCTCTGATCGTTCCGGGCGCTTTGATGATCGAACCTACGGAATCGGAATCGCAAGAGGAATGCGACCTATTCATTGATGCGATGAAATCCATCGCCCGCGAAGCCGAAACAAACCCCGAACTCGTGAAAACCGCTCCCCACAACACGCGCGTTCGCCGTCTTGACGAAGTAGCGGCAGCGCGCAAGCCGGTGTTGCGCTGGAAGCCCGGCGCAAAGAAAAGCGGCGCCGCGGATTAATCCGGTCACCCCCAAATAGATAATTCCGCTTCATTCGATTGTAATTTACGCGTATCCCCGCGCTTCCTGGCGCCAATTCCCCGCCCTCCGCCTGCTACACTGAAAAGAGTCGCTTACGGAGCAGATTCGGTCTATGAACGTTTTGCCAGACGCGTGGTTACCCAAATCCGTCCTGCTTCTTCGCGGATACACCTTTGAAAAGTTTGTTTCCGATTTGATTGCGGGCGTCACCGTCGGATTGGTCGCTCTTCCGCTGGCTATGGCCTTTGCCATTGCTTCGGGCGTCCCTCCTCAGGCTGGAATCTACTGCGCGATTGTCACCGGCTTCTTGATTTCCGCGCTAGGCGGTTCAAGTACGCAGATCGGCGGTCCCACCGGCGCGTTCGTGGTCGTGGTACTGGGGATCATCACGCGGTACGGCATTGACGGACTCTTCACCTGCACCATGCTCGCGGGGGTGCTGCTGGTCATCATGGGCGTGACTGGGCTAGGCGCTTTGGTGAAGTATTTCCCTCGCCCGGTTGTCGTGGGTTTCACAAACGGGATCGCCATTCTCATCGCCAGCACGCAAATTCGCGACTTCTTCGGCATTCGCATGGAGCACGTTCCCGGCGATTTCTTTCACCGCATGGGCGCTCTGGCCGAAAACTTCTACACGCTGAACTGGGCCGCTTCGGTGGTGGGCATCGCTTCGTTGGCGGTGATGATCATCTGCGTCCGTTTTTTCAAACGGGTTCCCGGGGCGATCCTGGTCTGTTTCGGCGCAACCGCCGCCGTCTTCCTTTTCCATATTCCCGTCGAGACGATTGGCACGCGGTTCGGCGGCATTCCCAGCGGTCTCCCTCACCTTGTGGTGCCCGGCCTGAAACCCAGCCTGCTTCTGCACTTGCTTTCACCGGCAGTGACGATTGCGATGCTGGGCGCCATCGAATCGCTGATGTCCGCGGTCGTCTCTGACCGCATGAGCGGCGACAAACACAACCCCAATGTTGAATTGATTGGTCAAGGCTTCGCGAACATCATCTCGCCGCTGTTTGGCGGATTGCCCGCCACAGGCGCGATTGCGCGCACGGCAACCAATGTGCGTGCCGGCGCAAAATCGCCGGTGGCCGGGATGATCCATGCGCTGACGCTACTGGCTGTGATTCTGTTTGCCGCGCCACTGGTGAAGGATCTCCCCTTGGCCGCGCTGGCCGGTATCCTCTTCATGGTCGCTTACAACATGGGCGACTGGGCGGAAATCCCGGAGATCTTGCGACTGACTAAAGCCGATATCGTGGTTTGGCTGTTGACGCTGAGCTTGACTGTCTTTGCCGACCTCACTCTGGCCGTGGAAGTCGGCATGATCCTCGCCGCATTCACCTTTATCCGCAAGATTTCGCAGACCACCACGGTCTCCAAAGTTACCGACGAATACATCGAGGACGGCCGCGCGCACATCCTGCAGGATAAAGATATCCCATCCTACGCCGCCGTTTATCGCATTCACGGGCCATTTCTGTTCGGCGTGACGGACAAGATCGCCATCATCACGGAACAGATGGACGCTCTGCCGCCCATCGTTATCTTGCGCTTGCGCAACATGACGGCAGTGGACGCCACAGGGATTGCCGCACTTGAGGAGCTTGCCGATAAATTACAGGAAAGCGGCCGCGCCATGCTGGTTTGCGGCGCGCGCCCGCAACCCGCGGCACTGATGCGCGAAGCAGATTTCTACCGCCACGTGCCGCCCGAAAACATGTGCGCCAGCATCACCGAAGCGTTGAAGCGCGCCGAAGAAATTTACCAAGAGCAAAAGTCCAGAAAGCCAGCGCAAACTTTCAGCCGCTGAGGAACCTTACGATTCAGTGCAAAATAGAAAAGCCCGGACAGTTCCCTGCCCGGGCCTTCGAGAGGTGGAGCAATCCAATTTTATCGCGCGAAACGCGGCGCGGGTTCCGGAGGGACCTGCACGCTGGGCGCTTCCACGGGGCGGCCACCGCGGGCTTGCGAGAGCCGCGGTGCAGCTACTGGCTCTGGCCGGCGGATCGGCATGGCCGCATTTTCGCCTTCACGCACAAAATTCAGGTGATCTTCCTTGCTGTTCCAATCGATACAGATCAAATCGCCGAAATGGACTTGTTCCGTGGCCAGCAGATTTGCCATCGGGTAAACCACATGGCGTTCAATCGCGCGCTTCAGGTGACGCGCACCATAGCGCTGGTCCGTGCCTTCCTGCAACAGGAAATCGCGGCCGTCTTCCGTGACGCGGAACAGGAACTGGCCCTTGGCCGTTTCCAAAACGCGCTGCTGCACCATAGTCAATTCGATATCCAGAACCTTCTCGAGTTGCTTGCGCTGAAGCGGGTGGAACACCACCACCTTGTCCAGGCGGTTCATGAATTCGGGAGAGAACTTGCGGCGCGCCGCTTCCACCGCCGTGCGCTCCACTTTCTGGTCCAGGTTGGTCTTGGGCTTGTCATCGGACTCGATGAAGCCATAGCCGCCGGCCATCAATTCCGTGATATCGCCCCCGCCCAGGTTGGAAGTCATAAAGATGACGGTCTGCGAGAGATCCACGCGCCGGTTGTCGCCCAATGTCAGCGTGGCCTTGTCCAGCATGCCGAGCAGCAATTGCCAAAGCGCATCACTGGCCTTTTCGATTTCGTCGAACAGCAGGAAGGAGAGCTTCAGCTTGTCGCTGTGTGAAGCTGCCAGCGCTTCCTGCGTAATCAAAGGATGCGTTTCCCGGTGGCCGAGATATCCTGGGGGCGAACCAATCAATTTTGCGATTTCGTGGGAGTGCTGGAATTCCGCGCAATCTACCTTAATTACTAGCCGCGGGTCGCCAAACAGGATTTCCGCCGCTGCTTCCACGATGCGGGTCTTCCCGGATCCCGTCGGTCCGAGGAAAAGCAGGTTGCCCACCGGGCGTCCCGGTGAGTTAAGGCCGGCGGTGAAGACCTGGAACAAGTCCACAAGGGCCTGCACGCCTTCTTCCTGGCCGACGATCTTCGCGCGAAGAGACTGTTGGAAGTCGCGCGTGTCGTTGCTGCGGATGCTGGGGTCAAGCTGTTGTCGCACGGCTGCTCTCATACTGTCTACCTCGACCGGGATTGCGCTTTGCTTTAGTGCTCTGGCTTTGCGCGTATATTCGAGCCGCGCAACCAAACTAGCCCGGTCAGGTCTAAATATGCATGGCGCGTGCCACATCAGAAGATTTGCACCGTTGGTGCAAGAACCCATGCACTCAATGACATACGCATGTTGCTGTTCTGGAAACTGTCTCACGACGTGAGACGATGTTCCATCCGTGCGCAAACTGAGAACGCTGAAACACAAAGTGTCACCAGTAATTGCCAAAAAGGGGCGCTCAACCGCTGCGCCCCTGCTCCATTGAACAGTTATTCTTTCGCTCAGTGCTCTTCTTTCCTGCGTCCTTGCAGCGTTTGTCGCGCCGCGGCAGGCGTATCGGCCGGCAATGCTGGCAGGCTGGCCGCGTCACCAGCAACCGCTTCCGCAGGGGCGTCTTTGGCAAGCCCATCTGCATCCAGAATGGCCGCAGCAACCTCGGGCTCCGTTGGCTCGCCGAAGATCAAGGCGCCTTCCTCTTCACGAACAAAGGTTAACTCCTTGTGCTGTCCATCCCAATCCACACGCACCAGGTCCCCTACGCGCACTTGCTGCGTGGCCAGCAGGTTCGCCAGCGGGTAGACAAGGTGGCGCTCAATAGCGCGCTTCAGGTGCCGGGCTCCATACCGCTGGTCTGTGCCTTCTTGCAGCAGGAAGTCCCGCCCCGCATCCGTCACGCGGAAAAGGAATTTCCCATTGGCGGCGTCCAGCACCCGCTTTTGCACCATCCCAAGCTCGATCGCCAGCACCTGTTCAAGTTGTTCCCGCTGCAACGGGTGGAACACTACCAGTTTGTCCAGGCGGTTCATGAATTCGGGAGAGAACTTGCGCCGTGCTGCTTCCACCGCCGTGCGCTCCACTTTTTGATCCAGGTCGGTCTTCGGCTTGTCGTCGGACTTGATGAAGCCATAGCCTCCGCCCATTAGCTCCGTGATGTCATTGGCGCCCAGGTTGGAGGTCATGAAGATGACGGTCTGCGAGAGGTCTACGCGCCGATTGTCGCCCAGTGTCAGTGTGGCCTTGTCGAGCATGCCCAGCAGCAATTGCCAAAGCGCGTCGCTGGCCTTCTCAATCTCGTCAAACAGCAGAAAGGAGAGCTTCAGCTTGTCCGTGTGGTGCGCCGCAAGCGATTCCTGGGTAATCAGCGGATGCGTCTCGCGGTGTCCCAGATAGCCTGGCGGCGAACCGATCAGCTTGGCAATCTCATGCGAATGCTGAAATTCCGCGCAATCTATCTTGGTTATGGCGCGAGGACTGCCAAACAGGATCTCCGCGGCCGCCTCCACAATGCGCGTTTTGCCCGAACCCGTCGGCCCAAGGAACAGCAAGTTGCCCACAGGCCGCCCCGGCGAGTTCAGTCCCGCGGTAAAAACCTGGAACAACTCGACGAGCGCCTGCACGCCCTCGTCCTGTCCGACGATCTTCGCGCGCAATGCTTTCTGAAACTCCACAGTTTCCGCGCTGCGGATGCTTGGATTTAGAGATAGATCGCCTGTGCCCATGGCCCCCTCCTAACGCCTCCGGAATTCCGGATGCGCGCTTCCGTATCGCCCGCCAATCCGGCTGAGCCTCTTCAGTTCGTCCTTGCGGGCAAATTGATCGAGCTTCACCTGAATGGTGGTCTGCAGTAGCCGCAGCTGCATCAGCAGCTCGCGCGCCACCGCCGGTGATTCGGAAAGTCGAAGAGCGGGCGGATAGATGTCCGCCAGGTCCAGATTCAGGTTTCTAAGCGAATGGATGAGTTTTTGAACCGCGGGTGATTCGGGGTCCGACAGATCGATTTGATTGTTCAACTGGTCGCGGAGGGTGCGCCAGTTGAGTTCAACGAACGGATGTTTCTTGCTGACTTCACGAACAATTTCGTCGGTGATGCGGGCGCGCTCGCCAAGCCGCGCCAGATGCAGTTGCCGCACCTTTGTACCGCGGCGCACATTGTGCACCAGATAGTAGGCGTTTCCTTTGCGGCGGACGAAAGCCATCGCGGTACCTCGGCGTAGCTGTCTGACAGAGGGAGAATACACGGAATGCGCTACACGAAATCTCCGTCTGCTGTCTGTAGTGTAAGCTAGTTCCACTACAGGATGCAAGTGAGAATACAACGACGGAGAAATTGTTGCCTGCGTCGTGCGCGAAGGAATCCTCGCCACTCCAACGATCGCCGCTGCATCCAAATTTTCGCTGCGCTGCATCATCGTTTCACTTGACGCTGCGGTGGCTGCGTCTCGCAACGCCTTCCACTTTATTCAACACTTCTCGCCAGCAAGTTTCTCTTGTCGGCCGGAGAAGTCATCCCTACCATAGAGGGCGCTTGTATCAGGGAGGTTTCCGGGATGTCCTGGGATCCGATGTATCGATTGGTGAAACTTATTCCGCGCGGCCGGGTTATCACTTATGGGTCGCTCGCGAGAGCTTTACGCTTGCGCGGCGGGGCGAGAGCCGCGGGCCGGGCTATGGCGGCGACCCCCTCTGGTAAAGGCATACCCTGGCATCGCGTGGTGGGTGAACGCGGAAAGTTGCTGATCCGCGAGCCCTACGCTTCCCTACAACGTAAACTCCTGGAATCCGAAGGCGTCAGCCTGCTCGAATCGCGTGTGAACTTAATGCGCCACCTCTGGACTCCCTCACAATCCAAGAGTTCCCATCCGCGAAGAAAATCAAACACAAAGCCGGCACGCAGTTCGAGAAAGTGACGAACCTTGTGCGGGAAAGTGCGCTCCTGCTATTGGGTTATTTCGTTTTGTAGGTGAACGAGAGTTTGGTTTCCTCGTTCACGACTAATGGCCGCACAAATCGATACGAAGTTCCCGTTCGCGGTACGTCCACAGCCACGGGCAGAACTCCGGCGACGCGTTGTTGCAGATTGAAGACGTTGGCTGAAGCTTGCGGCGGTGGTGGAGGAGGCGGTGCCGTGGCTTTGTTCTTTTTATCTTTTGTCGGCGGAATCTCCATGGCCTCGTTTGTTGTGAGCATGGCGGATTCCGTGCTGACCTCGACCGTTGCCGTCACTGCTCCTACGTTGAGCTGAATCCGATAGGCCGATGGACTCGACGCATCATAGGGAACGGTCACGCTAGTGGAATTAAATCCTGTTGCCGAAGCCGTGACCTGATAAGTCGCCGAAGGCAGCCCCAAAATCAGCCAATAGCCGTCTGACGTTGTGTTGGCGGTCCACGTGGCGTGCGTCGCAGTATTTTGGACTTCCACATGCGCCTTTGGAATTACAGCACCACTAGGATCAACCACGTACCCTCCAAGTTGGCCGGGCATAAGCGCCACACCAGGTGCCAGTGCTATCAACTGCGCGAGATTACGTCCATTCACGGCAAGGGAGTCGGTTGTTGGGTTGACGAATCCGGCGCCACTTGTGGCACCAACGCCAACTCCTGCCTGAAGGCTCCCTCCACCATACATGTAGCTCAGATATTCGGGAGGCAGCAGCGACGCGGTGATTGCGTCGCCGGAAAAATCCTTAACTTTGTACTGGTCGGGAAGAAATAGCTCCCATTCAAGCATGCTGATCGGAACGTCCATCTTCGGCAACGAAATGTCCGATCCCCCTTTCTTGGCGAACGGCGCACCAGAATGCATGAAAACGAAGGACACGGTATAAGCGCCTGCCGGACGGAATCCTGTCCGTAGAAGGGGCACGCGAGCCCCGTCGGCTCCTTGAACCGGCTTCACCTTTTCGCCAGAGACTTCGGCCGTAAGAATGGAAGCGCCCGCCGGCAGGTCTACCTTCAAAAATGGCTGAGCCTGATTCCTCACAATCAGTTTAATTTCCGTAAGCGATTTCCCTTCGGAAGTAACCAGCGTCGTCACCGTCGCGCGTTCGGCGACGGCCGCCAGCACGCTGGAATCGGGGAAGCGCGTCCATTCCAAAGCTAGCGCCGGATTCTCCTTGGGCTGACGGTGATAACGAAATGCCGCTTGCAACGAGTAGCGCGATAGGGCCCGCAAATAGGGATTTACCTCTTTGATGTCCAGCCGCTTCAAGCCACCGGATTCTTTCGCGGTGAGTTCAAGAGTTCCCTGCCCTTCGACAAGAACTTCGCCGGTCTCGCGCTGTGCATCCTTGAACGTCAGGATGGGAGCGTCTGCTTTCGCGTCGTTGATGGGGCGCTCGAACGAAATTAGAAATTGCTGCGCCCCCGGCCCATGGCTCGTAACTTTCAGCAGCAGTACGCCATTCTGCACTTCACTGGATTCCAGCGTGGGGCCGTTGACGGCGGTAACTTCAAATCCCTCCGGTATGGCAACGGAAAACTGCCCGGTCTCGCCTTGCAGAACGTTCAGGTCAACCAGCGCCGCAACCTGCAGGTCGGATTCCGTTACGGACACCAGCGATTTCACATCGGAAAGGAACCGCACCTCGCGCGGCACGACGGGCGCAACGATTTCGCGCGTGTTCCACCACACGTTGGAAATCTGTCCGGGAGTCAGCGTGGCTTCGATTTGCGTGTTGCCATTCTCCGTAGCGCGATGCGTGATGATGCCGTGATTCAATTGCACGTTGGCCCGCTCGCCGGGGACCGTCAGGGAAAGACGCACGCTGCCCGCCGACGGAACAGGTAGAGAAAAGGAAGCGCGGCCGGTCTCGATGGAGATCGGAAGTCCCGCATCAAGCGTCACGGAGAATTCCGATTCGCCCGGAAGAATGGCCGTGTGCGTGCCGTTTTCCAGCAGCAGCGGCAGCGGCTTGCTGCCATGGCGAGCGTCAAAAACCGTCGTCCCGCTGATAAGGGGAACCTTTGTAGCGTTGCTCGAGAGAGTCTCGCCTTCAAATTCAATCGAGCCCAAAACATCGTCACTGACGGCGTGAAGCTTTAATTCGGCATGCTTCAGAAGATACGGAAGCGGCGGAGCCTCCGTTCGTTTGCCCGGCCGGTTCGCCAGTGCAAGCAGCCGGTTGTATTCGTCCAGCGAAAGCGTGACGTTCCCCGGCGCGGGCTGAGGCGGATCGGCCTTTTGTTGTGCAAATGCGGGAAGCGCCGGACTCAGAGCCAACATCACAACCAGAAGTTGACGGTTCACTTGCCACCTGCCTTTTTGTCCTGCTGGTAATTCAGTTCAGCGGACGGTGACTGATTTTCACTGGTCAGTTCCGCAACGAGATAAACCGAAGGCCCAAGCGCCGGAAAGTTGATCCGAACGGGAAGTATGCCCGCGGCACGAGACCCTTTTTCGCTCGCGTGGAATTTGTTCACCAATTCCTCGTCCACAGACGAGGGCAATGCCGCGACGTTTCTCCCTACCACGGGCAGGCCATTGATCTCCTTCACGGTTTCTGGAGCTCCGCTCCGGCGGAAATACTCCGCAGAACTGGAAGCCGGCACCACGGAGTCGATCGGGGGTTCCGCGACCACCGCTGTCAACACCGCCGACAGCGGATTCGTATAGTTCTCCGAGTGAAAAATTCCTGCCTCCGACGTAAGCCGGAACAATAGCGGATAGAAAACTTGCAAGCCGGTGCGAGAGACCGGCAAATCCAGCGCCGGTAGAGATAGTTTCAGATGTCCCTTGTCGGTCCAAGCCGTACCTGGCGTGAAGTACACCAGCTCAATGGCGAACTCCGGGGCATCTTCTCCACTGCGCGCTTTGGAAAGCGGCAGCAGGAGGCTTGCATCCGGGCCGGAACCCGGCCGCACAGGCAGTCCGCCAAGCGAAGCGCTCCAAAGCGTGGCGCCCGGCGGAAGAGTCACTTTCAGAAAGTTGCGCTGGTTGTTGCGTACCGCGTAGCGTGCCTCAACCAGTGCTTTTCCATCCTTTGTGAACAGCACGCGATAGCGCGCCTCTTCCACATTGGCCATCAACACCGCTTGCTGTGTGTACCGCGAGACCGCGATGTGCAACGAGCGCGGCGATTTGGCGTCTCCACCGTGCGTGCGAAACGCCAACAGTGCCGGTGATTGCCGGCTGGAAACCGGCTCGCCAAGATCGCTGGCATCGGCGCGCTGCAATCCTTGTACCTTTACGGTTTCTTCCTTGATTTCTCCCGCGCCCAGCACGTCCACTCCAACACCGCCGCTTTCCCGTTCGACATCACTAAGCCGCAGCAGCGGTATATCCATCTCGCCGTCGCGCGGTAACCGCCCTTCGCCGGTAATCACGAAGCTCGCTGTTTGTTCCACGGGCTCCAGAAAAGTCACGTGGAGTTCTCCCGGCTTCATTTCCCAATCGGCCACCAGCGCGCCTTGCACCTGGTTGATGGTGACGTTTTCCGGGAGCTGAATGAGCGCCTCCTTTGCCGCGCCCTGTGTCACCTCCAACGTTACGTTTGCGGACACTGAGGTTGAATCTTCACCAAGCCCAACGAATTGCGTCAGCGTGCCTCGCATGCGCAAAGGCAGCGTTACGTGATGCTCCTCCACTTTGCGGCGCCAGGCGAACACGATCGGTTCGGCGCCTTTGCCATAAACCGTCCACTTGCCGCCATTGGGGAGTTCTTTGCTCTCCGAAAAAAGTCCGCCAAAAAGCGAAAGCTCCACGCCGCTCCGCGGAATTTCAAACGTAGCCCGGGTGATGCCAGAAGAAGTTGCGGGCAATGTAACGCGCTCTTCCCCGGCGGTGGCAACGATTGGAAGCGCGATCTCCAGCGTGATGACAGCCCGTCCGGGATGCGAAAGCAGCGCCAATAACTGGTTGCGTTCCTTGCCAGAGGAGGGTGAGACAAGAGACAGAATTTTGCCGTCCAGCTTCGCCTCGCGCACGAAAAGCCCCGCGGGGATCGGGACGCTTACCCAGCCGTTCTTCAATACATCCACGTTCAGCGTGGCACGCCCAGAGGCAAGCCCGGAATCAACAAGCAAGTCGTAATCAACGCGACTGAGAGTGGCGTCCACTGGCGGCGGCTCAGGCTCGCGCTCCGCGGGAAACGCTTTTACACGCAGCGCGTGGTAATCCGGGACGGAAATCACCACCCATCCGGGTGAATGCGCGGGCTCTTGCGCACAGATCGGGCGGCTGAGAGCAAGCTCAGAGAAAATAAGCGCCGCGACCAACAAAAAGGTACCTCTTTGAACGCGGCCAGACACACGTGTAGTACATGGGGTTAGGTTTGGCATCGGCATTGTCCTCACGGAACTAGAACGTACTCACACAGATTTCTTGCACGAAAAAAAGGTTGCCCAAAAAATAACTGGCCTCTTAGGTGCCCTTCTGCAAGCTGCAATGTCTCATCTGCCCACGGGGCCTACCGACCTCCCGAAACTGGCACCGTTCCCTGCTGCACCGCCGATGTTGTGCTACATTCGGCAAGTCATGGATCTTTCCGGACTCTTCCCTCGGCGCACGGGTTTATGGAAGGTCTGCTGGCGACTGTTTGCAGTTCTCACGCTGACGGCCTATCTGTCCAGCTTGGGCAATGCCTCACTTCGAGCCGAAACGGGTCGTGACGCCTGGCTGCGTTACGCGCCACTCGATCCAGCATCCCGCGCGCAATACTCCTCCGTTCCACGCCTCATTCTGCGAGTTGGCGACTCTCCCGTTCTAGCCTCGGCCCAACAGGAGTTGGCTCGTGGCCTTCACAGCATGCTGGGTGGCGAGTTTCGCGCTACCACCTCGGCTAACGAAGGTCCTTCCATCCTGATTGGAACACGCAATTCCATAGGGACAGTCCTCCCGGATTTTATTTGGCCGATCAATCTCTCGGGTGATAGCTACTGGATCGCGGATGCAAATTTGAGCGGTTTCCAGTGCTTCATCATCACCTCACAAAACGATCGCGGCGTCCTCTACGGCGTCTTTGCCTTCCTCAGCAAACTCGCTCGCAACGAAAAACTGGACTCCCTCGCTGAAGTCCAAGTTCCCGCCAATTCCATCCGCATGGTGGATCAGTGGGACAACCTCGATGGCACCATTGAGCGCGGCTATGCCGGAGCCTCGCTCTTCTTTGAAGATGGCCACGTCCGTCAGGACCTCTCGCGTGCCGCCGAGTACGCCCGCCTCCTCGCCTCCATCGGGATAAACATCTGTGCCATTAATAATGTGAATGCCAATCCTCGCTTGCTCGAGAAGTCG
>CAYOOS010000056.1:13153-14807 GCA_964405585.1 uncultured Acidobacteriaceae bacterium
CTCCCACAACTCCGTCGCGTTGCCGAAGCGTTTCGTCCCTGGGGCGTGCGCCTCGCTCTCTCCGTTGACGTTAGCAGCCCTCAAAAAATCGGCGGCCTGCCCACCTATGATCCGCTCGATCCGCGAGTAGCTGAGTGGTGGCAGCAAACGTCCGATGCCCTCTATGCGGAAATTCCAGACTTCGCCGGATTCGTTGTGAAAGCCGATTCAGAGGGCCGCGCCGGGCCAGCCAGTTACGGGCGCACTCCCGCCGACGCCGCCAACGTGATCGCGCGCGCCCTGAAACCGCACGGCGGACTGCTCTTCTACCGCAGCTTCGTTTACGACCACCATCTCGATTGGCGCAATCCCAAAAACGACCGTGCCCGCGCGGCCTACGACATTTTTCACCCGCTCGATGGCCAGTTCGCCGACAACGTCGTCGTCCAAATCAAATATGGCCCCATCGATTTTCAGGTGCGCGAGCCGGTCTCCCCTCTCCTCGGCGGCCTGGAAAAAACCAATGAAGCCGTTGAGTTGCAAATCACGCAGGAATATACCGGCCAGCAGCGGCATCTCTGTTATCTCTTGCCAATGTGGAAAGAAGTTTTGGATTTCAATATGCGCAACGCAGGCCAATCCACGCCCGTGCGCGATTTGGTTTCCGGCAAGCTCTATCATCGCCCTAATGGCGGTTTGGTCGGCGTTGGGAATGCTGGCATGGATGAAAACTGGCTGGCACATCCGCTAGCCATGGCAAATCTTTATGCCTTCGGCCGCTTAGCATGGGATCCCACCCTCAGCGCGCAAAGCATCACGGAAGAATGGACGCGCCTCACGTTTGGCAACGACGCAACCACCGTCTCCACGATTGATGCGATGTTGCTCTCATCCTGGAGCATCTACGAAAGCTACACCGGCCCGCTCGGTGCGGGCACGCTCACCGATATTCTTGGCAGTCACTACGGTCCCGGCCCGGAATCTTCAGAACGCAACGGTTGGGGTCAGTGGCACCGCGCCGATGCAACAGGAATCGGCATGGACCGCACCGTCGCCACCGGCACTGGCTACGTCGCACAGTATTCCCCCGCCGTCGCCAAATTATATGAGTCGGCAGAAACCACGCAGGACGAATTGCTCCTCTTCTTCCACCACGTCCCCTACACCTACAAACTTCATTCCGGCGAAACCGTCATCCAGCATATTTATGATTCGCACTATGAGGGCGCCCGCGAGGCCGCAGCGTCGGTCACAAACTGGCAATCATTGCAAAGCCACATGGATCGGGAACGTTACCAGGACGTGTTGCGCCGCCTCGAATATCAAGCGGGCCACGCCATCGTTTGGCGCGACGCCATCTGCAACTGGTTCGCCCGCATCTCCGGCATTCCCGATGAGCAAGGACGCGTCGGCCACTATCCCAACCGCATCGAAGCGGAAGAAATGGATTTGCGCGGCTATGTCCCCTTCAACGTCACTCCCTCGGAAGCCGCCTCAGGTGGCAAAGCAATTGAATGCCCTCCGCCCCATGAATCCTGCACGGCCACCTTTCATTTCACCGGCGCTCCCGGCCGCTACGACATTGATGTCCGCTACTTCGATCAATCCAACGGCGTCTCGCAATTCCGCGTCTATCTGAACAACCAGCAAATCGCCCAGTGGAGCGCCAACGATC
>CAYOOS010000057.1:0-12942 GCA_964405585.1 uncultured Acidobacteriaceae bacterium
CAGGACCCTAATCCAAGGACGAGCGGCAACGGTTTTGTTCGGCTACGCGAAGCGGGCATCGAACTGGAAACAGGCCCGCTGGAATCCGAAGCGGAAAAACTGAATGAGGCCTTCGCCTGTTGGATCACGACGAAGATGCCTTTCGTAACGCTGAAATCCGCGCTGACCCTCGATGGGCAACTCGCGCTCCCCAGCGCGCGCAAGGGCAAGAAGCGCGTGTGGATCACGAGTGAGGAGTCTCGCGCCGAAGTGCAACGCATGCGCCACGCGTCCGACGCGCTGCTCACCGGCATTGGCACCATTCTCTCCGATGATCCGCTGCTCACGGACCGCAGTGGTTTGCAGCGTCGCCGCCGTCTCCTTCGCGTCATTCTGGACACGAAGCTGCGACTGCCGGCAAAATCGCGCATTGTGCAAACCGTCGACGACGACCTGCTCGTCTTCACCGCTGCACCCCTGAAATCGTCTAAAGCTCGCAAATTGCAAGCCGCCGGCGTCGAAGTGGTGCAGTTCAAATCACGCGCCGGCAAGTTAGATCTCAATGCCGTGCTGAAAGAACTTGGCCGCCGCGAAATCCTCAGTGTCCTGCTCGAAGCCGGCCCCCATCTCAACGCCGCCGCCGTTGCCTCCGGCCTGGTCCACCAACTCGTCCTCTTCTACGCTCCCAAACTCGCAGGGCACACCTCCGTCCCCTTCGTCAGCGCCTTACCATCGCCGATGCACTCTCTCAGCCTCCGCTCCATCCAGCAGTTCGGCCCCGACATCGCCCTCGAACTGGTGATTAAAAATGCCTGCTGACATCTCACAAAAGCGAAAAGCTTTTTCCTTCTTCCTTGCCACTGCGTTGGGTCTTGCCGGAGGAGCGGTGTGCGGTAGCCTGATTCTCAGTTTTTGCTACCTCATCGGAAGGAGTGGCGATACACCTCCAGCTCCGGCTTGGACCATTTCATGGGCCGCGGTTTTCCTTGGCGTGGTATATGGGGCCTTTTTCGGGGCAATCGCTGGCGCCCTTGGATATCTTTTGATCATCTACCAAATCGGATTACGCCCTACCATCCTTCCCGCATTCCTCGGAACGATCCTCGGTGGCTTCTGCGGAGCTTTGGCTGGACCGCCCTTGGCCGTGCTGACTGGCATGATCGGTTTCTTTGTGGCGTTGGTTCTCCTGCGCCTAAAAAAAGGTGAGCCCAAAAGCCCATGAGCTGTAAGTTTGGCCGACCGCCCAACGGAAGCAGTTCCCTTCAAGCCGCATTCCCCCAGAAATCCCTACTCGCCGTCAAGGTTCTCTGCGACCATCTTTCTTTCAACGATTCACAGGACGCATCCACCTTCTGGAGGTTTCGTTTGCATGTCTGAAGCTCCGCGCTCCTGGCGTCTGGGTTTCTGGAGCCTCATCGCCACGCAATTTCAGGGCGCGTTCAACGACAACGCTCTGAAGTACCTCGTCATCTTCCTTATCATCGGCAACAATCTCTCTCCCAGCGAGCGCGAATCCAAGGTACTCATCGTCGGTTCGCTCTTTTCCCTCCCCTTCATTCTCTTCTCCATGACCGGCGGCTACTTCGCCGACCGCTACAGCAAGCGCATTGTCACCATCTGCACAAAAATCTTCGAGATCGCTGTGATGCTCTTTGCCATTGCAGGCTTTGCGATGCACAGCCTACCCATGGCCATGGCTGCGGTCTTCCTGGCCAGCACGCAGGGAGCGCTTTTCGGCCCGTCGAAATACGGCCTGCTGCCTGAAATCCTCCCGGAGAAGAAGTTGTCCTGGGGCAACGGCGTCATCGAACTCGGGACGTTTCTTGCCGCCATCTCCGGCACAGTCGTGGGCGCGTACTTCTCCGAAGCTTTTGGAAATCGCCAGCATTTCTCGGGAATCGTGTTCCTTGCCTGCTCGGTCGTGGGACTCATCACAAGCCTGGGCATCAGCAAAGTGCCCGCCGCGGATCCCGCGCGCAAGTTCCGCTTCAATGTTCTGGGAGACGTGTGGTCCCAGGGAAAGCTCATCGCGCAGGACCGTGTCCTCTGGCTCGCCGTGGCAGGCAATACGTATTTCTTTTTCCTCGGTGCGCTGCTTCAGTTCGACATCGTCTTTTATGGCCACGACGTTCTGCAAGTTCCGAACACGCAAGGAAGCCTGCTGCAGGCCTCCATAGCCATTGGAATAGGACTCGGGAGCCTTGCGGCGGGTTATCTCTCCGGCGGCAAAATCGAGTATGGACTCATCCCTTTAGGCGCCACCGGCATCACTGTCTTCGGTTTTGTCCTGGCCGCGCCCGGCCTTTCCTTTCACACTGTCTTAATCCAACTCGCGCTTCTGGGATTTTTCGGCGGATTTTTCATCGTGCCCATCAGCGCGCTCATCCAGCACCGCCCGGAAGAGCAGCATCGTGGTGGAGTCCTTGCCGCCGCGAATCTACTTTCCTTCATCGGCATTTTCGCCGCTTCCGGCGTGTTCTACGTTCTGCAGCACTTCGTTCATCTTGGCCCCGCGGGAATTTTCTTCTGGGCCTCGTTCCTAACGCTTGCCGCGCTCGCCTATGTTCTCTGGCTCCTGCCCGATTCTCTCTTGCGCCTCCTGTTGTGGATTGCCGCCCACACGCTCTATCGCCTGGACCTGAAGGGCAACGAGAACATTCCTGCGCGCGGCGGCGCCTTGCTTACGCCCAATCACACTTCCTGGGTGGACGCGGTGCTTTTGATATCCGCCACCGATCGCCCCATACGCTTCCTGATGTTCAAGGGCGTTTACGATCATCCGCTCATCAAGCCCTTTGCCCGCATGCTCAAGATCATTCCCATCGCTTCCGATCAGGGCCCGCGCGAAATGATCCATTCCTTGCGCGAAGCCTCGGAAGCCCTGCGCAATGGTGAAGTCGTATGCATCTTTCCCGAAGGCCAAATCACGCGCATCGGTCAGATGTTGCCCTTCCGCCGAGGCTTTGAGCGCATCGTGAAAGGTATCGATGTCCCCATCATTCCCGTGAATCTCGACGGCGTCTGGGGCTCCATCTTCAGCTTTTCCCGGGGCCACTTTTTCTGGAAATGGCCGCGCGCGATTCCCTATCCCGTGGGCATCACCTTTGGCACGCCTTTGCCTGCGACCGCAACTTCGACCGAAGTCCGTCAGGCCGTTCAGGAACTCGGCGTTGACGCCTTCCAGCGCCGCCGCCGTTACATCAAGCCGCTTACGCGCACCTTTTTGCGAACCGCCCGCCGCCATCCCCGCCGCTTCTCCATGGCCGATGGCCGCACACCCAAACTCTCGTTTGGCGATGCTGTTATCAAGACGGTTTTCCTAGCGCGCCGACTGCGCCCCCTGTGGGCTGGC
The DNA here is from genome assembly GCA_964405585.1 of uncultured Acidobacteriaceae bacterium. Lineage (GTDB taxonomy): Bacteria > Acidobacteriota > Terriglobia > Acidiferrales > UBA7541 > Acidiferrum. The sequence goes on from CAYOOS010000057.1 coordinate 3,332, forward strand.
CAGAAAATGGTCGGCATCCTGCTCCCGCCGTCCATCCCCGGGGCGCTCGTCAACTGGGCCGCGCTGCTCCTCGGCAAGATCCCCATCAATCTCAACTACACGACTTCCAATGAATCCCTGGCCTCCTGTGCGCGCCAGTGCGAATTGAAAACCGTCGTGACTTCCAGGTTGTTCCTCGAAAAAGTCCATATTCAGCCGCCCGGCGAAATCATCTTTGCGGAAGATCTGGCGGAAAAGCCGCGCCTCACTGAAAAACTAATAGCTCTGCTCTCCGCAAAACTTCTCCCTGCGCGCCTCCTTGAACTCTTTCTCGGCGTCCGCCACGCCGCCAATCTTGATGACACTGCCACGATCATTTTCTCCAGCGGCTCCACGGGTGAACCCAAAGGCGTAATCCTTTCCCACTTCAATCTCGCCTCGAATGTCGAGCAACTGGAGCAGGTGTTTCACCTCAACGACAAGGACCGCATTCTCGGCATCCTTCCCTTCTTCCACTCCTTCGGCTTTACCGGCGCACTCTGTTTGCCTGCACTTTCCGGTATTGGCGTGGTTTATCATCCCAGCCCGCTGGACGCGCCAGCCATCGGCGCCCTGGTCAGCAAATACTCGGTCAGCCTGCTGATCTCCACGCCGACTTTCCTGAATTCCTATGCCCGGCGTTGCGCCCCGGAAGTGTTCGGCAGTTTGCGGATCGTTATGGCGGGCGCGGAAAAATTGCCAGAACGCATCGCGCAATCCTTCGATGATCACTTCGGCATTCGTCCTCTGGAAGGCTACGGCTGCACGGAGTGTTCCCCCGTCATCGCCGTGAACACGTACGATTTTCGCGCTGCCTATTTTCGCCAGGTCGGCGCCAAACGTGGCACCATCGGCCACCCGTTACCCGGCATCGGCATTCGCATCATTGATCCCGAATCCGGCGAAACGCTGCCTGTGGACAAACCCGGCCTGCTGCTGGTACGCGGTCCCAATATCATGGTGGGCTACCTGAATCGCCCCGAAAAAACGGCGGAGGTCCTCCGCGACGGCTGGTACAACACCGGTGATATCGCCACGGTGGATGAAGACGGTTTTCTGCGCATCACCGATCGCCTCAGCCGTTTCAGCAAAATCGGCGGCGAAATGGTGCCCCACATTAAGGTGGAAGAGAAACTCCATGAACTTCTGGGCGCCGATGGCCAGGTGTTGGCCGTCACCGCCATTCCTGATGAAAAGAAAGGCGAGCGTCTGGTGGTCCTGCACACGCTGAAGGAAAACGTGTTGAAGGAATGCCTGGAGAAGTTCGCCAAATGTGATTTGCCGGCACTGTGGAAACCGCGGCCGGATCAGTTTCTATTCATCGAGGAGTTGCCGTATCTCGGCACAGGCAAGCTGGATTTGCGCCGCCTTCGCGAGTTGGCGCTGGCGCTCACCAGCCCCGCCACGTAACGCGCGTCCGTTCTGCACGAACCTCTTAACAACAAAAAAGGCCGCTCGAAAGCGGCCTCTTCACAGAATAATGTCTCGGAATCTCGTCAGTCGGCTTTGTCAAAATCGTGCAGCAAGCAGCTCATCGCGCACTTCACTTCGCCATTTGGCAATAAGGAGCATTCCACGACGGACCAATCCGTGTCCTCAACGCCATGAAACCTCGCTGCGGTAATACTCGCAATCCTGTCCTTGTTGGGGCAAACCACGTTGCGGAACCGGTAGCTACACGTCTCCAGGATGCGGTCGAGAACATCGGGGTCGGACATGCCTTACCTCCGTCGCAAAGGCCGGGGATGACCTGATTTTTTACAATGGTGCACTTCTCTGAGCCCGCTGTCAAGATTACTGAGAGTGCGCCAGCCTTCGCGTCCGGACGCCCCACGTGGGGAGCTTTTCGACTACGGCTTGTCCACACGCGCCTGGGATAAACAATCCATGCCGCAGTGCACTGCTCCGGGGGGCAGCAACGAACAATCGATTACGCGCCAATCGCTCCAGCCTTCCTCGCTGTGCGGCCAGTTCGCCACCACCACACGCGCTTCACATTGCCGTTGCGAGCAGAACACCTTTTGCGGATAGGTTTTCGCGGATTCTGGATGCGGATCGGCTAGTTTTGGGTCAAACATAAGTCACCTTCGACGGGGAGCGAGACCTGAGGCCATCTTGCTCCCCGCCCCATGCTTCGTCAAGGATTTACGTCACGGTTCGCGGTATCCTGTAACTTCGTTCCACGGACGGGCTGCGGCCCATGCGGAGCGGCCATTTAACGCGAGGAATTCATGTTTACCGGCATCATCGAGCATCTCGGCACCATCGACTCGCTGAAACTTCACAAAGACGGCGGACGCTTGACCATCCTTGCGCCCACGGTTACTCCGCATCTCGCCATCGCCAACAGCATCGCCGTAAACGGTTGTTGCCTGACCGTCGTCGCCATGGAAAACGAACGCTTCTCCGCCGATCTTTCCGGCGAAACGATTCGCAAGACCTCGTTCGGTGAATTGCGGCCAGGTATGCGCATCAATCTCGAACAGCCGATGACAGCCGGAAAAGAGTTTGGCGGACACTTTGTTCTGGGCCACGTAGATACCGTTGGCCGCGTCGCCCGCCTCGAACCCGAAGGCGAAAATTGGTGGTATGGCGTGGAGGTCCCGGAATCGTTCGCGCGCTCAATTGTGCCCCAGGGCTCCATCGCCATCGACGGCATCAGCCTTACCGTGGCGCGTTGGCACGATCGAATCGCCGAAATCGCCATCATACCGTTCACCTACGAACACACGAATGTCCGCGACGTCAAAATTGGCGATGCCGTCAATCTGGAAGGTGATGTTCTTGGAAAGTATGTGGAGCGGTATTTAGAAGCACGCAGTGCGCCCAAGCCGGCCGGCAATCTCACCATTGAACAACTCATCCAGCAAGGCTTTTAGGGCGATGTTTCGCGCTCGCGGCGGCAAAGGCCTCATTGCGCTTTTCGGTTCCCACCCCTTGTTAAATCAAGAACGAACTTGAAGATGCGCTCCCGCCAATAAAGGAAGAGCCCGATCAGAATAGATCCGAGTGTGCCCACAACTAATTCCAATTCGAACAATATTTTGCTCGAGGCATCTCCAGGTGGAACTAATGATACAAAAATGCCGACGAGGACCACCAGAAAACCCAGTCCGCCGGAAATCCAAACCCCGGCCAGCCCACCCGGAACAAGCACGGCATGCTCGTTTTGCGTGCGATCTTTACGACGAGCAAGTTTGATTGCCGCTGCAAACATGTACAAGAATGGTATGAAATATAAAATAATGGCGGCATCGATCAGAATTTGATAGGCGCTACGAGTCGATTGATTGATTTGGCTGACCAGCAAGATCGCCCCGGAAAGCCCCGCTTGCACCAGAATCGAAATATACGGCGTCTTCCATCGTGGGTGAATTTTGCCAAATGCCGCGGGCAGATAGCGGTCGATACCCACTACAAACGGCACACGAGCAATTCCCGCGACAGTGCTGCCAACCCCGCCCGCGTTTCCCACCGTAACAAGAAGTGCCGCAAGGATCCCCAGGAATCCGACCTTAAGCGCTATCGAGCCGATGGTAATCGCGTTAAAGACGCCACTCTGCGGGTCCAGATCGCCGGCAGGCACCAGCGTGAGAATGGCAAACGTCCCCACGATGTACATCAGCGCAATCAGCGCCCCGGCGCCAAACACGGCGCGCGGCAGTGTCCGCCGGGGATTGCGCACCTCTTCGCTCATCGCCGAAACCAATTCCAGCCCCGTGAACGCAAACGCGATCTGCGACCAGAAGTTTACTGTGTCCCAATTCCAGGTCGGCTTCATGTTCGCCAAGGTAAAATGCGTCACCGATCCATGCTTCAGGTAGACCAGTCCCGCCACTCCCACAAGCATCAGCAGCGGCAAGTAAGTTCCCACACCGCCCGCATTCTGCAGCCACTTCCCGATGTTCAAGCCAATGATGTTCAAGAGGACCGCAATGAGCAGCAGCGCGAGTGAGACGAGGATCAGGAACGAACGGTCTTGCGAGAGCGCCGCGCCGCGCCCTCCCAGGATGTACGCGCTCATGGAAGCGCTCGCCAGCAGCAATCCAGGAAAATAGAACACCGTGTAAATCCAATACGTCCATCCCGCCACGAAGCCGTGAAAATCCCCAAAGGCTTCCTTGGCCCAGACGTACAATCCGCCTTCCTCGGGGAACCGGGAAGACAATTCGTTGATGACAAAGGCTCCGGGAACGAAAAAGAACAGCGCCGCGATTACCCACAAACTGATGGACGATGTGCCGTTGTGGCCCGCGGCGGCGATCCACCGCGGCCCCAGCACCGTGGCGATGTTGAACAGCAGCACATCCCAGAAACCCATCGATTTGCGTAATTGTGATTTTGGATCGGCGTTGCCGGCGGCGGCGGTCGTCACAGAGTCACGTCCAGTTCGGGAATCAATTCATCCTGCATCCGGAAGTTGTGCAAAAAGGGATCCTTGGAATTCTCGAATTCGGCCCACGTGTCGAACACCTCCGCCCGGCCATCCTGCAGAAATACCACCGTATCGGCCAGGCGCTTGGCCAGGTGTGTGTCATGCGTCACCACGATCGAGGTCTTCCGGAACGCCTCTTTCAACCGCGCGATCAGATCGCCCATATGTCCGGCCATGATCGGGTCCACCATCGTTGTCGGTTCATCGTACAAAATGGCTTCGGGATTCTGCGCCAGCGCCCGGGCAATGGCCACCGCGCGTTTCATTCCGGTGGAAAGTTCGCTGGGCAGCTTATCCAGCACATCTTCGACTTCCAACATCTTCGCGAATTTCATCACATACTGCTCGATATCTTCGTCCGTCAAACCAGCCTGATCTTCCAGTGGAAACGCGATGTTTTCCGCCACCGTCAACGAATCGAAGAGCGCGCCGGACTGGAATACCATCGTCACCTTGCCACGCAACTCTGCAAATTCGCGTTCCGTAAAATCCGTGACGTCCCGGCCGGCAATGAAGATGCGCCCGGAATCCGGCTTCAGGAAGCCCAGAATAAGTTTGAGGGTAACGGATTTGCCCACGCCGCTGCGTCCCATGATGACGCACGTCTGGCCGCGCTTCACCTGAAAGCTCACGTCCTTCAGCACCTCACGTTCGTCGAATGCCTTGCTGACGCCACGAAATTCAAAGTAGACGTCCGCGGCGCTGTCAACAGTGTCAGCCGCGGTCAATCCAAGGTCATTGCGTTCGTCGCTCATGACTTGTGCGCTTCAATGATTCGGCAGGCCTCTTCATAAATCGCCTGCGTGTTCATACTCCAGAATAAACGGCCATCCGTATCAAACCGTTTCCAGGCGGACTCGTCAAGCACTTCTCCGCAAGGCAGCTCTTTCAGCTCTTCCCTTACCCAAGACGCGCGGGCGCCGTCATTCATCATCTTCGACCGGTCCCTGCCCCGGCCGCCGAATCCCCAGTTCGCGCATCTTTTCCTGCAAGCTTTGCCGGTGTAAGCCGATTGTCGCCGCCGTTCGCGATATATTCCAGCGATGCGCGCCCAACTGCCTCAGCAGAAACGCAATCTCAAATTTGCGTTTCGCCTCGCGCAGGTCCTTCTCCTGCAGGCCATAATCCTCGGTTTCTTCGCCGCTTTTCGGCAGAATTGGCGAGCCTCGCAGAATTTCCTCCGCCAGATCGTTCACGCCCAGCTCCGCATTCCGGCAAAGCACCAGGCTGCGCTCCAGCGCATTTTTCAGCTCCCTTATGTTGCCCGGCCAATCGTATTTCTCCAGTGCCGCGAGCGCCTCCTTGTTCAACACCGCCGTGCGCCCCAAGCGCGCTCCATGAATTTGCAAGAACGCTTCAGCAAGGATGGAGATGTCCTCCTTGTGCGCGCGCAACGGTGGCAATTCAATGCTCACCACGCGCAACCGGTAGTACAAATCCTCGCGAAACTTTCCGTCGCGAATGGCCGCGGGCAAATTGCGGTGAGTCGCGCTGATAATGCGCACGTCCACGGGAATGGACTGCGTTCCGCCAAGCCGCTCGATGGTGCGATTCTCCAGAGCGCGCAGCACCTTCGATTGCGTGACCGGATTCATATCGCCAATCTCGTCCAGAAAGAGCGTTCCTCCCGAAGCCAGCTCAAACTTCCCTTTCTTCTGCTGCGCCGCGCCGGTGAACGCACCGCGCTCGAATCCGAACAGCTCGGATTCAATCAGTGTTTCCGGCAACGCCGCGCAATTCACCGCGACATACGCCTTACCGTTGCGCGGAGATCGCGCGTGGATTTCCTGTGCCAGCAGATCCTTACCGGTCCCGCTCTCGCCCAGGATCAGCACCGTCGAATCCGTCCCCGCCACGCGCTCCGCCATCTCAAAAGCGCGGCGCATGGCGGCCGTGCGCCCGATCATCTGGCCGAATTGCCCCTCGGTGGCCAACCGCCTTCGCAAATTTTCGTTTTCCCTTTCCAGCGTGGATAGTTTCAGCAGGTTCGCTACGCGTTGGCGCAGCTCCTCCAGTTCGTACCCTTTCACCAGGTAGTCCGCCGCGCCGAGTTGCAGCGCTTCCACGGCGCTCTTTGCCGTATCCAGAGCGGAGACCATCAACACGGGCAATTCGTGCCCCTCTTGACGCAGCCATTTCAAAAACGTCAGCCCGTCCTCGCCCGGCATCACCACATCCAGCAAGAGCAGGTCGGGTTTGTCGGTCGTAAGCATGCCTCGCGCAGCGGCCGCGGAGTCTGCTTCCACAACGCGGTAGCGACTTTCCAACGCCCGTCGCAGTGCGTACCGCGAGGCAGGTTCGTCATCAATGATCAAAATGGTTTTCATACGCAATAGTCCTTTGTCGAGGCGCAGCAATTCCACGCCTCGAACGCCAAGGCTTCCCCGATTTGAAATTTGTAGTTGATTATTGGGCTGCGGGCCGCGGCGCAAGCCGTCCCGCAACTTCGCCCCACAGCACATAAACTAGATACACACCCAGGAGCAACAACTCTGGCTCCAGCGCGTGCCGGTATTTCGCGTTCGGATAGGCGAGGTAGTACGGAATGGGATAGATCAGCAGTAGCGCCAGAAACAGTTGCCAGCCTCGCGGGCGCCGCGTGAGCACAAATAGCAACCCCATCCACCCGGCGGCCGAAAGCGGCCAGAATTCCCAGGGCTTCCACCACTCGAAAGTCTGGTAAAGCAGCGGGGTGCCGTCCCAAAACCACAGCGTGCGCGTCACGGTCAGACTGAGAAATTCCTTCGGATACTTGCGCACAAAGTCGAACGCTTCCTTCTTGTGAAGATCGATGAAGGCCAGTTCGCCCATTTGCGAGACTTGCTGGAAGACCCTGGGGTTGTTGTTGGGATGCTTGCCGCTGAATCCCACGCCGTTGCTGGCGTGATAGTTGCCCAGATAAAACTCGAACCAGTAGTTGCTGCGAAATAGCACCGGCTTGCCGAATACCAGATCGTTGCGAATCAGCCACGGAGAGACCAGCGCGCCGAATAACACGCAGGAGAGCACCAGGGGGCGCACCCACCGCTTGCCCGCCTTGTGGTTCGCGTACATTGCGTAGAGAAATGCGAAGGGCATCACGCTGAGCGGCGCAGGATTCGTCAACGCAATTAGCGCCCAGATGGCCGCCATACGCAGCCAGAGCCCCAGCGTGCCTTTTTCGCCGGCGTCGATTGTGGCGATCAGCGCCACGGAGACCAACAACGCGCTCGCCGTAAAATCCCAGATCCACGATACCGGCCAGCGAAAGAAGAACGGACTCACCGCCCAGATCCATGCGGCCCACAATCCCACTCGAGCGCCAACTGTGCGGACTCCCAAAGCGTAAATCGCTATGCCCGTCGCTGCAGCCATCAAGCATTGCAAAAAGAGCAAAACCACGGCGGAGGCCACGCTGTAGATCCCAAACACGCGAAACACTCCGGCACACAGCAGTGGATACACTGGCGCGATCCACGCTGTTGGCCCAGTCGGCCCCGCCAAAAAGGGTGAGCTGTAGCCGTGCCCCTCGACAATGCTCTTGGCAATCTGACAAATCTCCACGCCGAAGGGCAGGATGGCTCCAGGTGCTCGCACATAGGTGTGCTTCCAAAGCACGAAGCCGAACCGCAACGCGAAACCCACCAGAAACAGGGACGCGTACAGCCAGCGATTGTTGATCGGCTTGCTGGTAGAAAGTGCGGAGGAAGTCTTTCCGGAGGGCACCTCGGCGCTCTCCTTTGGCTGGGCGGGGGTGCCGGCAATCGTGGATGTTTCCATACCAAACAGTGTCCCGGAGGATGCGGCGAAGCGGCAAGCCACGTTTGCCGCCAGCGTGTCCAGAGCGCCAAGCCAAACTATCCTTTCGCCCAGTCATTTCTTCGGCTCTCCTACACCATTCGTCATGGTGCTGCGGGTTTGCTGATACGCCGCCCCTCCCATTCCCGGCAGCGTAATCTCGAACTTCGTTCCAACCCCATCCTCCTTGGGGCTGCGCCATTCCAGCGCGCCGCCGAGTTCCTCGAGGCGCCGCTGCACAATCGCCAAGCCCAGCCCTGTGCCCCGCGGCTTGGTGGTGAAGAAGGGCTGCAGCACCTTTTCTCGCAACGCGGGCGGGATGCCCATACCATCGTCCTCCACCGTGACTTGGCAATCGCTCCCCACCGCCTGCATGCCGATGCGAACGTGCCCGCCCGCCGGTGTCGCTTCGATGGCGTTTAACACCAGGTTGGACAGGATGTCGTTGGCCACTTCCGGGCTCGCCGCCGCCCACAGTTCCTTCTCCGCAGGCAACACTTCCAGCACAACATCCCGAGTCTCCGCCTCATGACGCAGCACGCTCGCGACGTTTTCCACTGCCTCCGCCAGATTGCAGCGCTCGCCGCCTCCTCCTGCCCGGACTCCCGGCCGGCTGAATTGCAGCAATTGATTCAGCTTTGCGGAGAGCCGGTTGATCTCGTCCAGCACCATTTGCGTTTCGCGGCGCAGCGAAGCGGGCAGTTCGGCGCTTTCCATCTGGACCTGCAGGAGCGTCTTGATGGAGCCCAGCGGATTTTTCAGATTATGCGAGATGCTCGCCGCCATCTGCCCGACAAGCGCCAGCCGCTGCCGTTCGGCTAATTCCCGCTCCAGTTCCAGCTTTTCTTCAATCAACCGGCAGAGGTCGAAGGCGCTGGGCAGTTGTTCGCATAAGAATTCCAGCGCGGCATACGTCTCCCCGGACATCATCGCGCCGTGAGCTCGCACGTTTAGCGTACCTAGATGTCGGCCTCCCCGTTGGATTTCAAACGTCTCCCTTGCACCGTCTTGCGGGCGTGCCGCAACCTCCGATGCCTGACCTTCTGCGTCGAGGACCAGATTCGCTTCTGCAAGCTGTAATTGTTGCGCGATCCACTGTTCGCTGAATTCCCGCAACTTGGCTTGGTTCCCCAGCCGCGCCGCTTCATTAATCGGCCCCATCAGCTTCTGCGCGCGGTCCACTTCGGTCTGCGCCGTCTTTCGCAGCAGCCTCCCCATCGTCCGTTGCAGCGGCTCGAAAAACACCACAGGTAGAAACAGCAGCAGCGCCGCGGTCGCTTCCGGGGGCAGGTAATGCTCCCACCACAAACTCGCTCTGCGCACGAAGCTCAGGTACAACAGAGCCAGAAACACCATGAACACGGCGTAGATCAGATTCCGT
>CAYOOS010000057.1:12952-14526 GCA_964405585.1 uncultured Acidobacteriaceae bacterium
GATTCCGTTGCCGCCCAATGTCCAGGAAATTGGAGCGTCGCACCTCGCGAATCATGGTGGAAAAGGCGAAAAGCACCAAAATCGCCAGCGGTATTTCCAAGTCACGCCCACCGCCGTTTCCATACCTGTGCTGTGCATAGAGAAGTAGCAGGAGAAAAATGGCGAGCAATGTGAAGATCCGGAGCAGACCACGGAATAGGGCCTTTTCCTGTTCGTCCCGGGAAACTTTATAAAATTTCCACTGCCAGAGGGCCGAGGCAGAAATGGAAAGGGCCAACCAGATTTGAAATTCGACGCTGAGATAACGCGAAGGGGTCTCGAAGTTTACCCCTTCCGTGAGCCGCAAAGCCGCCAGCAGTTTTGGAGCGAGAAGAAGAGCAGGCGCCCAGGCACACACTAGCCAAATAATCTTGGTGGTTCGGCTCCCGGCCAAATCGCGCAGCGAGGCGTACTCCACGTGCACATGGACCAAAAGAGGGGGAACGAACCACAATCCGAGACAGAGTACCGTCCATGCAAAGGACAAGAGCGCTCCCGGTGGCGTCCCGTAGTAAAGCTGCGCGTTAAGCGCCAGCAAACTGCTCCCGAAAAAACTCACCAGGGAGAGGCAAAGAAAAAAGAAAATGCGCTCCAGATTTCGCTGACGCCGATGGCCCAGAATCACAACCATCCAGAAGAAGGGCAGGAGCGTTCCCGCCGTCAGGTACACAAGTCGGAGGTAGGCATGTGCGTGCACGGGCGATTGAGGCCGAGTCTACAACTGGCGGGAAAGCAAGGCAATTGCCAAGTGCAAGAAAATTCTGGCGGGCGCAGTGTTATGAAAATAATGCACTTAACTATATACGGGGGAGAAGTAATCTGCGTGCGGCACACTCATATCGCAAGGAATTTACTTGACTTGATGGCCGTACCTGCTATATTAGCAGTCGGTTGCGAGGAGTGCTAAATCCCCTTTCGTGCCCCGCACCACGGTAAATCTTCGGTTCTACCGCTAGTTCACCTTATGGAGGTTTTTCGACGATGGCAGTCAATCTTACACCGCTGCACGACCGTGTGATCGTGAAGCGTATTGAGGAAAAGGAAACCGTCAAGGGAGGCATCATCATCCCTGATTCCGCGAAGGAAAAGCCGCAAGAGGGCGAGATCATCGCCGTCGGCGCGGGCAAGCGCGAGAAGGGTGAGCGCGTTCCGCTCGACGTCAATGTTGGCGATCGCGTGCTCTTCGGCAAGTACAGTGGCAGCGAAATCAAAATCGAGGGCGAAGAGTACCTGATCCTGCGCGAGGAAGAGATTCTCGCGAAACTGGGCGGGGCAGCAAAGGCAGCGAAGAGGTAGGACTGATATCAGTTATCTGATATCGGTTATCAGGAACCAAGAAAATAAACACGGCCTCGTGGCCGAGTAAAGATTCGAATTCAAGTAGCAAATCTTAGGAGGATTCAAGCAATGGCGAAACAGATTGTTACCGGAGAAGCTTCGCGCCAGGCGATTCTACGTGGCGTGAACGCCCTCGCGGACGCAGTAAAAATCACCCTCGGCCCCAAGGGCCGCAATGCGGTGATTGAAAAGAAGTT